>JBDSMV010000389.1:0-5296 GCA_039915715.1 Rubrivivax sp.
CGGTGTCGGTGATCGGTGATTTCAACGACTGGCGCCCCGACGCCAATCCGATGCGGTCCCGCGGTGATGGCTCGGGCCTTTGGGAGGCCGAGGCCGACAAGGTGGTGCATGGCCAGCGCTACAGGTTCGGGATTCGCACCCGCACCGGTGAGTGGCTGGAGAAGGCCGATCCGTTCGCGCGCCATTCCGAGCAGGCGCCGGCTACCGGGTCGGTGGTCTGGAAGCAGCCGGATTACACCTGGTGCGACGCCGGCTGGATGAAGAACCGCGGGACGCACAACGCACTCGACGCGCCGATCTCGGTCTACGAGGTGCACCTGGGGTCGTGGCGCCGCGGCGAGAACGGGCAGATGCTGGACTACCGCAGTGCCGCGCGGCTGCTGGCCGACTATGTGGTGCGGATGGGGTTTACCCACGTGGAGTTGATGCCCATCACCGAGCATCCCTTCTACGGCTCGTGGGGCTACCAGACCACTGGTTACTTCGCGCCGACCTCGCGCTATGGCACACCGGAGGACTTCAAGTTCTTCGTCGACACCCTGCACCAAGCCGGCATCGGCGTGCTGCTCGACTGGGTGCCTTCGCACTTCCCGGCCGATGCCCACGGGCTGTCGGTGTTCGACGGCACGCACCTGTATGAACACCAGGACCCGCGCCAGGGCTTTCACCCTGAATGGAATTCGTCGATCTTCAACTACGGCCGCAACGAGGTGCGCGCGTTCCTGCTGTCGAGCGCGCTGGTGTGGCTGGACGAATTCCACATCGACGGGCTGCGGGTCGACGCGGTGGCATCGATGCTGTACCTGCACTATTCGCGCAAGCAGGGCGAATGGATTCCGAACCGCTTCGGCGGGCGCGAAAACCTGGAAGCTATTTCGTTCTTCAGGATGCTCAATGAAGCCGTCTACCGCGACTATCCAGACACCCAGGTGATCGCCGAAGAGTCGACCGCATGGCCGATGGTGTCGCGCCCGACCTATTTGGGCGGCCTCGGTTTCGGCATGAAATGGAACATGGGGTGGATGCACGACACCCTGAGCTATTTCTCGCAAGACCCGATCCATCGCCGCTGGCACCACGGCGAGTTGACCTTCTCGCTGATTTACGCCTTCAACGAAAACTTCATGCTGCCGCTGTCGCACGACGAAGTGGTGCATGGCAAGGGCTCGCTGATCAACAAGATGCCGGGTGATGCGTGGCAACAGTTTGCCAACCTGCGGCTGCTGTTCGGCCACATGTGGACGCACCCGGGCAAGAAGCTGCTGTTCATGGGCTGCGAATTCGGCCAGCGCCGTGAATGGAACCATGACGACGCGCTGGAATGGTGGGCGCTGGACAACAACGGCCATGCCGGCGTGCAGCGCTGGATCGAAGACCTGAACCGGCTCTATCGCAGCGAACCTGCGATGCACGAACTGGACTTCGACCAGGCCGGCTTTCAATGGGTCGAAAGCAACGACGCCGATCAGAGCGTCATCAGCTTCCTGCGCAAGGCGGTCGATGGGTCGTCGCTGCTGGTGGTGGCCAACTTCACCCCCATGCCGCGCGAGAACTACATCGTCGGGGTGCCGCAGCCTGGCCACTGGCGCGAACGACTCAACAGTGACGCCACGCTGTATGGCGGCAGCGGCTTCGGCAACCACGGCGGCGTGTCGACGGTGCCGTTGTCAGCGCATGGTCACTACCACGCGCTGAACCTGCGCTTGCCCCCGCTGGGCTTGCTGGTGCTGCAACGGGAAGGGGACGCATCTTGAGCTCCGTCAAGACTGCCAGGTCGTCCTCCGTTCCCCGAGCCACGCCCACTGCCAGTTCGGCGGCGGCAACCCAGCGCGCCGGCAACACTGCCGACGCGTCCTCGACCGCGGCTGCGCTGGCAGCCCGGGCGCCGACGGCGGCGGTGCAGGCCACCGCCAGCGCCTCCGGTGTGCACCCGATCGGCTTCGACGATGGCCGCGTGCGGGTGGTGATCGAAACCATCACCCCGGCGGTGGATGGGGGGCGCTTCCCGATCAAGCGCGTGCTGGGCGACGCAGTGACGGTTGAGGCCGATTGCTTTGCCGATGGCCACGATGTCGTGGCCTGCGCCCTGCACTGGTGCGCCGGTGCCGGCGCACCCTGGCAGCAGATCCCGATGGTGGCGCTGGGCAACGACCGCTGGCGTGCGGCGTTCAAGGTCGATTCCCTCGGCCTGTGGCAGTACCGGGTGCAAGCCTGGGTCGACCCGTTTTTGTCATGGCAGCACGATTTCACGCGCCGGATCGAGCCCGACGACGTGCGCATCGCCGCGCAGACCGGGGCGTTGCTGATCGGGGAAGCGGCGGCGCGTGCCAGGACTGCGGGCAGCAAGGCGAGCACCAAGACGGTCGGCGATTCGGCCCGCACGCCCAACGGCGCCGACGGCGGCGATGCCCGCTCCCTGACCGACTGGGCCGCAAAACTGACCCAGGCCGCCACGCCCGACTCAGCCAACCGCACCGACACCGAAGCGCTCAAGCGCATCGGCGGTGACGCCGACCTGGGTGCACTCGCCGAACGCCACCCCGACCTGCGCCATGCGCAGTTCTATCCGGTCACCTACGGCATCACGGTCGAGCCGGTGCGGGCTCGCTTCTCGACCTGGTACGAGTTCTTTCCGCGTTCGGCGTCCGACGACGCCACGCGCCATGGCACCTTCACCGACTGCGAAGCCTGGCTGCCCTACATCAAGCGCATGGGCTTCGACGTGCTGTACTTTCCGCCGATCCACCCGATCGGCCGCAGCAAGCGCAAGGGGCCCAACAACACGCTGCAGGCCGAGCCCGACCATGTCGGCAGCCCGTGGGCCATCGGTGCCACCGAAGGCGGACATCAGGCGATCCTGCCCGAGCTGGGCACGCTCGACGACTTCAAGCGCTTGACGCAGAAGGCCGCTGGCATGGGCATCGATCTGGCGCTCGATGTTGCGTTCCAGTGCGCGCCCGACCACCCGTGGGTCAAGCAACATCCGGCGTGGTTCAAGAAGCGCGCCGACGGCAGCATCCAGTACGCCGAGAACCCGCCCAAGAAGTACCAGGATATCTACCCCTTCGACTTCGAAAGCGAAGACTGGCCGGCGATGTGGGAAGCACTGGCCGGCGTGTTCGAGTACTGGATCGGCCACGGCGTGCACATCTTCCGGGTCGACAACCCGCACACCAAGGCCTTCCCGTTCTGGGAATGGGCAATCGCCCGCATCAAGGCCAAGTCGCCCGAGGTGATCTTCCTGTCTGAAGCCTTCACCCGACCGCGAGTGATGCACCGCCTGGCCAAGGTCGGCTTCAGCCAGTCCTACACCTACTACACCTGGCGCAACACCAAGCACGAGCTGACCGAGTACTTCACCGAACTCAGTGCGGGCCCGGGCACCGACTACTTCAGGCCCAACGTTTGGCCCAACACCCCCGACATCCTGCCGGCTGCGCTGCAACATGGCGGCCGGGCGGTGTTCATGTCGCGGGTGGCGATGGCAGCCACTTTGGCGGCCAGCTACGGCCTGTACGGACCTGCCTACGAGTTGTCGGTGGGCGCGGCTTTGCGCGCCGGTGGCGAGGAGTACATGGACTCCGAAAAATTCCAACGCCATGTCTGGGACCGGAAGCGCGCTGATTCGTTGGCCGAGTTCATCGGTGTGCTCAATCGGGCGCGACATGAAAACCGCGCGCTGCAAAGCGACAGCGGGCTCGTGTTCCTGCCGATCGACAACGACCAGATGCTGGCCTACGCCAAGATGACGCCCGACAAGTCGAACATCATCGTTTGCATCGTCAACCTCGACCCGCATCACATGCACAGTGGCTGGCTCGACATCGACCTGGCGCGTTTCGGCTTGGTCGAGCAGCAGCCGTACCAGATGCACGACCTGATCAGCGGCGCGCACTTCCTGTGGCAAGGCTCGCGCAATTTCGTGCAACTGGATCCGCACCGCAGTCCGGTGCATGTGATGAAGCTGCGGTCGCATCTGCGGCGGGAGAACGAGTTCGACTATTACGCTTGAGGCCGCATGGACGTTGTTGCGGCTGCGGCAACGGGTGAGGCGCTCGACCACGAGCGCACCGCTGCAGCCAGCCGCTCGCGCACGAACCCACCGGCCATCAGCCCGCGTGCCCTGCTTCGGTCCGCGGCCCCCACCCCCTTCGGAGAGTTGAAGCCTTGACCACTACCGATACCGAGATCGAGATCGCGACTGCTGCCGGCAGCGCCGTCGCCACGCGGGAGTCCGCGCCGTCCAACAGCGCCAATCCGCAGTGGTACAAGGACGCGGTCATCTATGAGCTGCACATCAAGGCCTATGCCGATGCCAACGGCGACGGCATCGGTGACTTCCAGGGGCTGACGCAGCACCTGGACCATGTGCAGTCGTTGGGGGTCAACACCATCTGGCTGCTGCCGTTCTACCCGTCGCCCTTGCGTGACGACGGCTACGACGTGTCCGACTACGAAGACGTGCACCCGTCGTACGGCACGCTCGACGACTTCAAGGGGTTCCTGGCCGAAGCCCACCGCCGCGGCTTGCGCGTGATCACCGAGCTGGTGGTCAACCACACATCCGACCAGCACCCGTGGTTTCAAGCTGCCCGCAAGGCGCCGAAGGGTTCGCCCGAGCGCGACTTCTATGTCTGGACCGACGACCCGGCGCTGTACAGCGGCACCCGCATCATCTTCACCGACACCGAGAAGTCCAACTGGACCTGGGACGAGGTGGCCGGCCAGTACTTCTGGCACCGTTTCTTCAGCCACCAGCCCGACCTCAATTTCGACAATCCAGTCGTGCTGGAAGCGATCTTGAAGACGATGGAGTTCTGGCTCGAGATGGGGGTCGACGGCTTCAGGCTCGACGCGATCCCCTATTTGATCGAGCGCGACGGCACCAGCAACGAGAACCTGCGCGAAACCCACGAGGTCATCAAGAAGGTCCGCGCGCGGGTCGAAGAAAAGTACCCCGGCCGCTTGCTGCTGGCCGAAGCCAACATGTGGCCCGAAGACGTGCGCGAGTACTTCGGCGACGACGACGAATGCCACATGGCGTATCACTTTCCGCTGATGCCGCGGATGTACATGGCGATCGCCCAGGAAGACCGCCACCCGGTGGTCGAGATCCTGCAGCAGACCCCCGACATCCCTGCCGGCTGCCAGTGGGCGATCTTCCTGCGCAACCACGACGAGCTGACCCTCGAGATGGTCACCAGCAAGGAACGCGACTACATGTACAACATGTATGCCGCCGACAAGCGCGCCCGCATCAACCTCGGGATCCGGCGGCGCCTTGCACCATTGCTTG
>JBDSMV010000435.1:0-19649 GCA_039915715.1 Rubrivivax sp.
TCGAGATCGTGCCGCTGTTCTTCCAGCGCTCCACGACCGAGGCGGTACCGGGCCTGAAGCCGTACACCTCGCTGCAGCTCGCCGGCCGCGACATCTACACGCGCGAAGGTTGCTACAACTGCCATTCACAGATGGTGCGGCCGTTCCGGTCCGAGGCAATGCGCTACGGCGCCTACTCGACCGCCGGCGAATTCGTCTACGACCACCCCTTCCAGTGGGGCAGCAAGCGCACGGGTCCGGACCTGCACCGCGTGGGTGGCAAGTACAGCGACGACTGGCACCGCCTGCACCTGATGAACCCGCGCGACCTGGTGCCCGAATCGAACATGCCGGCCTACCCCTGGCTCGCCAGCGACAGCGTCGATGCCGACGGCCTGGCGCCGCGCATGCGCGCGCTGCGAACCGTGGGCGTGCCCTACACCGACGCCGAGATCGCGGCCGCCGCTGATGCGGTGCGGGGTCGTCTGGAGATCGACGCGCTGATCGCCTACCTGCAGGTGCTGGGCACCCACGCGCCGAAGGCTGTTGCGCCGCTCGCGTCGACCACGCTGCTCGCGCCGGTCGCGGCTGCCAAACCCTGAACCCTACCGAGGAGGTCCGCATGGACGTCAACGACCTTCGCATCGCTGTCACGCTCGTCAGCTTGTTGCTGTTCGTGGCGCTGGTGTGGCACACCTGGAGCCGTCGCCGCAAGCCGGAGTTCGAGCACGCGGCCATGCTGCCCTTCAGCGGTGACTTGCTGACCGAGACCCCGCGGGAGGAACGGTCGTGAGCGACTTCACCAGCGCCGGCTGGGGCTGGGCGATTGCCATCGTCACGGTCGCCAGCGTGGCCGCCTGCCTCGCGCTGCTGATCATCGCCAGCCGGCGCAGAGTCATGGCCGGTGACAACACCACCGGCCATGTCTGGGACGAAGACCTGCGCGAACTCAACAATCCGTTGCCGCGCTGGTGGATGTGGCTGTTCGTGATGACGATCGTTTTCGCCGCGGTCTATCTGGCCTTCTACCCCGGGCTGGTGGTCACGCGCGGTACCTTGCAATGGACCAGCCACGGTGAGTACCTGCAGGAGCAGGCCAAGGCCAGGGCCGCGATGGCACCGCTGTATGCCCGCTTCACGCCGATGAACGCCGAACAGCTGACACGCGACTCCCAGGCGATGGGCATCGGCCAGCGTCTGTTCCTCAACAACTGCGCCCAATGCCACGGCTCGGATGGTCGCGGCGGCAAGGGCTTCCCGAACCTGACCGACAACGACTGGCTCGGTGCCGGCACGCCCGAGTACATCGTCCAGACCATCACCGAAGGCCGCACCGGCATGATGCCGCCGATGGCCGCTGCGGTCGGCAGCGCGGCCGACGTGCGCAACGTGGCCCACTATGTCTTGAGCCTGTCGGGTAGCCCGCACGACAACGTCGCCGCGCAGCTGGGCAAGTCGAAGTTCGTCACTTGCGCGGCCTGCCACGGCCAGAACGGCAAGGGCAACCCGGCGCTCGGCGCGCCGAACCTCAGCGACTCGATCTGGCTCCACGGCTGGGGCGAGCAGGCGGTGGTGAACATGATCACGCTGGGCAAGACCAGCGTGATGCCGGCGCAGGACAGGTTGCTGACGCCAGAGCAGATTCATGTCCTGGGGGGCTATGTCTGGAGCCTGTCGCGCGGCACGCGCGTGGCGGGTCAGTGATCGGGCGCGCGTGACCATGAGCACCAGCAGCGTGGCCGAGGCAGCGGTACCGGCCGACGACGCGCGCGTCGCGGTCATCTCGATGTACCGCGCCGAGGACAAGATCCACGCGCGCTCGGTTTCCGGCTGGTACGCCGCCTGGCGCTGGGTGCTGGTGTGGGCCACGCAGTTGACCTTCTACGGCTTGCCCTGGCTGCAGTGGAACGGCCGCCAGATGATGCTGTTCGACCTGGATGCACGCCGCTTCTATATCTTCGGCCCGGTGCTGTACCCGCAGGATTTCATCTACCTGACGGGGCTGTTGATCGTTTCGGCCTATGCGCTGTTCCTGTTCACCGCCGTGGCCGGGCGACTGTGGTGCGGCTATGCCTGCCCACAAACGGTCTACACCGAGATCTTCATGTGGGTCGAGCGACGCTTCGAGGGCGACCGCAACCGTCGCATCAAGCTCGACCAGGCGCCCTGGGGGGTCGAGAAACTGTTGCGCCGCGGCGGCAAGCACGCGGTGTGGCTGGCGATCGGCTTGTGGACCGGCTTCAGCTTCGTCGGCTACTTCACGCCCATCCGCAGCCTGGCGCAGTCGGCACTGAGCCTCGGGTTCGGACCCTGGGAATGGTTCTGGATCTTGTTCTATGGCTTCGCGACCTACGGCAACGCCGGCTTCCTGCGCGAGCAGGTCTGCAAGTACATGTGCCCGTATGCGCGCTTCCAGGGCGCGATGTTCGACGCCGACACGCTCGTCATCGGCTATGACACCGAACGGGGCGAACCGCGCGGCGGTCACCGGCCGTTTTCGGTCAAGGACGGCGGGCATGCGCAGGCCCAGGCCGCCGGTCTCGGGGACTGCATCGACTGCACGTTGTGCGTTCAGGTCTGCCCGACCGGCATCGACATCCGCAAGGGGTTGCAGTACGAGTGCATCGGCTGCGCCGCCTGCATCGACGCCTGCGACGGGGTGATGGACAAGATGAAGTACCCGCGCGGACTGATCCGCTACGACACCGAACGCGGGGTTCAGCAGCACCTGAGCCGATCGCAGATCTGGCGCCGGGTGCTGCGCCCGCGGGTGCTGATCTACGGCGCGGTGCTGCTGCTGATCTGCGCCGGCCTGGTGAGCAGCCTGGCTCTGCGGGCACCCTTCAAGGTCGACATCGTTCGCGACCGCGGCTCGCTGGCTCGGCTGGTCGACAACGGCTGGATCGAGAACGTCTACCGACTGCAGGTCATGAATGCGACAGAACGACTACAGCGCTATCGCATCACCGTCGAAGGGCTCGCCGGCATCACGGCCGCAGCCGATGGCCATGTGGATGGTGATGTGGATGGTGTGACCGAGGTGCCACCGGCTGAAGCGCGGTGGCTTCCGGTGGCCGTGCGGGTGCCACCACAAACCGCGCAGCGGAACGGCAGCGGCGCCCATGCCATCCGATTCAAGGTCGAACGTCTACCGTCAGACGCAGCCAGCGCCGGTGCCGACGTGTCGCGCTCGGTCACCGAAGCCAGCACCTTCGTCGTGCCGCGCTGAAGCCGCTTTCCAACTTCCGACACCCGACAGGAGCCGCGCCGATGTCCACGATCGATCCCACCCAACCTCCTGCACCCGCTGTGTGGTGGCGCTTGCCGATTCTCTGGATGGTGATCGGCGGACCGGCCCTGGTGGTGGTGGCCAGCTTCGCCACACTGGCGTTGGCAATCCTGAACCCCGACCCGGTGCTGGTGCCGTCGGGCGTCGCCACGGCCGCCGGGGAGCCGGCGGTGCAGGCACGCAACCATTCCGCCACGCCACGCCGCTGACTTGCCATGGCCGACCGACTGCAGCGCGGCTGGCGCTACCTTGCGGCCATCGCATGGCCGGCTTTCATCATGGCCGCCGTGCTGGAGCTGTTGGTGTTTGCGCTCGTCGATCCGCTGCAACTGCACACGCTGTCCGGCAGCGAACTGGCACTGTCGGCTCAAGCAGTCTACACGCTGTCATTCTTCGTGTTCTGGATCGCGGGCATCGGCACGGGGCTGATGACGCTGTCGCTGGCGCGCAGCAGTCGCCGCATCAACCGGGAGGGTCCGGTGGGACCGGTGGGCGGGCCTTGAGGCGTGCCGCAGTTCGTGCAGACGCTCAGCAGGTGCCGTTGACCAATGCCTGGAGCGCATCAGGGTCCAGCACCTCGATCTGGCGCTGCCGGACTTCCAGCACGCCTTCGTCCTGCAGCTTGCTGAACGCACGGCTGACCGTTTCGAGCTTCAGCCCGAGATAGCTGCCGATTTCTTCGCGAGTCATGCGCAGCACCAGCGACTTCGCCGAGAAGCCACGCGCCTTCAGGCGTTGCATCAGATTGAGTAGGAACGCCGCCAGCCGCTCGTCGGCCCGCATGCCGCCCAACAGCAGCATCACTCCATGGTCCCGCACGATCTCGCGACTCATCAGGCGGTGGAACTGGTGCTGAAGTTCCGACAGCTCGCGCGACAGACGTTCCAGCTCATCGAACCGGATCACACACACCTGCGAGTCTTCCAGCGCCGCTGCGTCGCAGGTGTGTCGGTCGGTGCCGATGCCGTCCAGCCCCAGCAACTCGCCATTCATCTGGAACCCGGTGACCTGTTCACGGCCGTCCTCGGCGGTGACGTAGGTCTTGAAGAAGCCCGTCCGCACCGCGAACAGTGAAACGAAATCGTCACCCATCCTGAAGAGCCGTTCACCGCGCCCCACATTGCGGCGTTGCTCCACGAGGGTGTCGAGCCGGTTGAGCTGATCGTTGGAGAGCCCCATCGGCAGACAGATCTCCTGCAGGTTGCAGGTCGAGCAAGCGTTCTTGAGCGGCGCTATGCGGATCGGGGTATCGAGGCTCGACATGGTCTTCTTCTCCTGCGTGTCAGCACAGAGTGTGGGGCTTTGCAACTGCCAACTCGCGCTGGTGGCGGAATTCATGTGGATGGGCGCCTCCCTTACCCGGCTTGGGCCTTCCTTGCGCAGGATCAAGCCATCGCGCGATCGTCCCCGCCACAGTGACCCACATGGATGCCGCATCGAAGGTACTCAGCGCCGTGCTCAGTCCCGTGCTCGCTCGCGCGTGCGGGACTGCCGATGCGGCCGGGTCGGCGCTGGCTGCCGTGCCGGCACCACGTTATGTGGTCTATCCCGAGACCGACCGCTTCGTCGAGGCCTTCGGTTCGAAGCAATTGCTGCAAGCCATGCGCCAACGCTCGGCTGCGGCCGCGGCCACGGCATTGGCGGTGAATGTGCACATCCCGTTCCGCGCATCCCGATGCAACCCCTGCAGCGGTCGGACGATGGCCGTGGGGCGGGACAGCCACGGCGCGGACTACCTGAAGCTCCTGGCCCATGAAATCGAGCTCGCCAGTGCAGCGCTGGGCCCGACGGCGCGCGTCGACATGCTCCACCTGGTCAGCAGGTCACCGACCGTTCTGACCGACGACGAACTGGCGCAGTTGCTGGCGCTGCTGCAAGCCCGGCTGCGCCTCGAGCCGGGAGCCGATCGGACCATCGACGCCGACTCTCGAACGATCGACGTCGAGCGTCTGCACGGGCTGCACCGCATCGGTTTCAACCACATCAATTTCGGCATCGTCGATCTGGACCCGGTAATGCGAGGGGCGGGGCGCCTTGTTCATGATGTTCTGCAGGTACGCCGCCTGGTGCAGGCGGCGGCAGCGCTCGGTTTCCGCTCCAGCCGCGTCGACCTGGTCTGCGGCCTGCCGCGCCAGACAGTGGCGTCCTTCCGGCGCGCGTTGGCGCTGACGATTGACCTCGCACCGCACCGCATCGCGGTCCATGTTCTCGATCACCCGACGCAACGGTACCGAGCCCATGGCCGCGTCGACGCCCGTGCGTTTCCCCACGCCGGGACTGGCAGGGCGATGCTGGATGCCGCGACCACCGACCTGGTCGCGCTCGGCTATCGACACATCGGCATGGAGCTGTTCGCGCTGCCTGAGGACCAGCTGGCGGTGGCGCGCCGCCAGGGGCGGCTGCAGCGTGGCCCCCAGGGCTTCACCACTCACCCGGGCGGCATCCTCGGTCTGGGCGTGTCCGCATTGAGCCGCTTTGGTGCCACCTACAGCCAGAACGCACTCGCACTCGGCGACTACCGCGAGCGGCTCGCACAGCAACAGCTGCCCGTGGTGCGGGGGCTGGCACTGTCTCGCGATGATCTGCTGCGTCGCAGCGTGATCATGGGGTTGCTGTGCCAGGGTCGGGTCGACTTCGAAGCCATCGCGATCGCGCACCTGCAGGACCCGCGCGTCGCCCTGTGCGCTGAACTGTCGCAAGCGGCGAAGCTGGCGCAACGTGGCCTGCTGCGGCTGACCGAGTCGGCAATCGAGCTGACAACCCAAGGGCTGCGGTGCGCGGCAACCGTGGCAGCCACCTTTGACCGCTACCGGATGTCCGACGCGCGGCGCGAGCGCAACTCGCACGTCACCTGAATCCGCCGCACACTGCGCGCATGCAGACTGCCCTCCTTGCAACGGCGGCCTTCCTGGGCCTGGCCGGCATGCCTCACTGCACCGCCATGTGCAGCGCGCCCTGTGCTGCCGCGTTGGGCCCCGGCGCCACGCCCGCATCGACTGCCGCGTTCCATGCGGCACGCTTGCTGGGCTATGCGTTCGCGGGTGCGGTGGTGGCTTCCGCCGTTGGCGGGTTGGCGTCGTTGTCCGCGCTGGCACCGGCGCTTCGGCCGCTCTGGACGCTGCTGCACGCCGCAGCGCTGATGCTCGGCGTGTGTCTGCTGTGGCAGGGCCGGCAGCCCGCGTGGTTCGGCCGTGTTGGGCGGGTGCCTGCCGCCGCCCGCAAGGCCGCGATGGCGCCAGGCACAGCCGCCTTGGCAACGCCGTTGATGGGCCCCTGGCCGGGAGCACACGCCGTGTCGGCGCGGATCGCGTGGCGACCGCTGGCTCGCGCCTCCGGTGCTGGCGGCGCATGGATGCTGTGGCCGTGCGGCCTGCTTCAGTCGGCGCTGCTGGTGGCGGCGTTGGCAGCCGACGCCACCATGGGCGCGACTGTGATGGCGGTGTTCGCTGCCACGTCGGCGCCGGGGCTGCTGCTGGGTCCTTGGTTGGGACGGCGCCTCTTCAATAGGGGCCGCCACCCGGCCGCGCGAGAGCGACTGGCCACGCGTGCGGCAGGCGCCCTGCTGGTGCTGGCTTCGGGCTGGGCGCTGGGTCATGGGCTGTGGTCGCAGGTAGCGGCCTACTGCGGCTTTGCCTGAGCGCGCCCGGCTGGCGCTGAAGCGGGGGTGGCCTAGAATTTGATGTCGGCTCGGCAGCCGGTGCGCAGGAGCCTGACGGGCGGGCAACGCCCGCACCCGCCGCTCAAGAAGCCAACATCCCAGTCCGGCGCCGCCAGGCGCTTCCACCGGAGACTCAAGACCCATGTACCAGCACATCAAGGTGCCTTCGGGCGGCCAGAAGATCAAGGTCAATGCCGACTTCTCGTTGACCGTTCCCGACCAGCCGATCATTCCGTACATCGAAGGCGATGGCACCGGCGCCGACATCACACCGGTGATGCTGAAGGTGGTCGATGCCGCGGTGCAGAAGAGCTATGGCGGCAAGCGCAAGATCCACTGGATGGAGGTCTATGCGGGCGAGAAGAGCACCCGCGTCTACGGCCCCGATGTGTGGTTGCCCGAAGAAACGCTGGCCGCCGTGCGCGAGTACGTGGTGTCGATCAAGGGCCCGTTGACCACGCCGGTGGGCGGTGGCATCCGCTCGCTCAACGTGGCGTTGCGCCAGGAGCTCGATCTCTATGTGTGCCTGCGGCCGATCCAGTACTTCAAGGGTGTGCCGAGCCCGGTCAAGGAGCCCGAGAAGACCTCCATGGTGATCTTCCGCGAGAACTCCGAAGACATCTACGCCGGCATCGAATTCGAAGCCGAGAGTGACAAGGCCAAGAAGCTCATCAAGTTCCTGCAGGACGAGATGGGGGTCAAGAAGATCCGCTTCCCCAACACCTCGGGCATCGGCATCAAGCCGGTCAGCCGCGAAGGCACCGAACGCCTGGTGAGAAAGGCGATCCAGTACGCCATCGACAACGACAAGCCCAGCATGACACTCGTGCACAAGGGCAACATCATGAAGTTCACCGAAGGCGGCTTCCGCGACTGGGGCTATGCGCTGGCGCAAAACGAATTCGGGGCTGAGCTGATCGACGGCGGCCCGTGGTGCAAGCTGAAGAATCCGAAGACCGGCAAGGACATCGTCATCAAGGATTCGATTGCCGACGCCTTCCTGCAGCAGATCCTGCTGCGCCCGGCTGAGTACAGCGTGATCGCCACCTTGAACCTGAATGGCGACTATGTCTCCGACGCACTGGCGGCGCAGGTCGGTGGCATCGGCATCGCCCCGGGAGCCAACCTGTCGGACTCGGTGGCGATGTTCGAAGCCACCCACGGCACAGCACCCAAGTACGCCGGCAAGGACTATGTAAACCCCGGTTCAGAGATCCTGTCGGCCGAGATGATGCTGCGCCACATGGGCTGGACCGAGGCCGCCGACCTGATCATCTCGTCGATGGAGAAGTCGATCCTGAGCAAGAAGGTCACCTACGACTTCGCGCGCTTGATGGAAGGCGCCACGCAGGTGTCGTGCTCGGGCTTCGGTCAGGTGATGATCGAGCACATGTGACCGACTCGCGGCGGCTGGGTCCGCGCGCCGCCAGCACTTGGGCTTGCTGCGCTCAGTCCGACCGCGATTCGTCAGGCTCGATCTCGTTCATCACTTGCGCATGGGCGATCAGCGCGAAGAGTGCGGTGCCGCCGATGATGTTGCCGGCCAATGCCGGCAGCGCAAAGCTGGTCACCATCTTCAGCGGCGCCAGTTCGCCAGCCAGAACGAGCATGAAGGCCTCCGCACTGCCCGCGACGACGTGGGCGGTGCCTGATACGCCGATCACGTAGGTGATGGCAGAGATCACCAGAAACTGCGATGCGGCTGCTGCCGGCAGCAGCCACACCAGGGCGGCCATCAGGTAGCCGGCGGTGATGCCCCTCAGCAGGGTATCCACTGGCGGGTGCAGCACGGCGTGCCTGCTGACTGCCAACACAGCCTCGCGCAATTCGGCGTCGATGACCGGCGTGTAGGTGCTGAACAGTGCTGCGATCAAGGTGCCTGTCAGGTTGGCGGTCAGAACGATCGCCCACAACCGGCCCGCCTTTCCCAGGCTGGTCCAACTGAACTTGGCCACCACCGGCAACACCACGGTGAGGGTGTTTTCGGTGAACAGTTGCTGGCGCCCCAGGATCACGATCAGGAAGCCGATCGGGTAGCCCAGCGCCACCACCAGCTGCCGCCACGACGATTCCGGCAGATGCGAGTACAGCACCGCAGGCACCAGCATCGAGAAGCTGATCGACAACCCGGCCGCGAGCCCCGACCACCACAACGAGACCACTGGGCGGCCCATCTCTTCTTCGCCCGAACGCCGCACCGTTTCGTAGATGACAGGCGTGCGCGGCGTGGTCTTGCGTTCGACGCGGTCGGCTTCCTCGCGGTCGGCTTCGACAGAAGGTGCCGATCGGCGCGGTCGTCGACGGTCATCGATGGGTGTCATGGGCGGCTGGCGGGCAGGGGCGAGGAGCGGCAAGAACGGGCCGGACGGGGAAAAAGGGCCGAAAGGGCACAACGAGCCGGTGACTCGATTGTGCGGAGTCTCGGGCCGGAATCGAAAAGGCCCGCCAGTGGCGGGCCCTGATTGGCACCGATGCGGGGCTCGCCGATCTCAGTCCGATGTTTGCGGAACCGTGGTTGCGGTTTGCGTTGCATCGGACGCGACGCCTCGATCGGCGTCGAGAGGGTTTGGCGCGCCGCCCCCCACCGCTCGAATGTTCTGCGCCAGACTGCCTTTGGGGCCCTGCACCACGTCGTATTCGACCTGCTCGCCTTCCTTCAGCGTGCGAAAGCCATCCATCTGGACCGCCGAGAAATGGGCAAATACATCAGGGCCACCCCCATCGGGCTCGATGAATCCGAACCCCTTGGCATCGTTGAACCACTTCACCTTTCCTAGCAACATCGTTGGCTCCTACAGCGCGTCCACAGGCAAGTTTCCGTCTGCAGCGGCAAGCGTGTCAAGAACGTGTCATCCCTTGCCATCGGTCCGAGTTCTGCGCAATGAGGTGACGAAGGCCTGAAAACGACGGCAGCTCTGCCCTTGAAGTGAGCGCCGGCAGCATCAACATGTTGCCGGGTTGGGGACTCCGGGCCAGCAGGCTGCAAGCCGGAGCGTCCTCGATAGAATCGAAAACATGCCCGACGAGACACCACCGACCCCCCCACCCGCGCGGGCTCCGGAAGCGCCCGACATACGACCCGTCCCGGGCCGCGACAGCGGCAGCGGCGCAGTGGTTGCCGAACGCAAGGCCCAACGCACCAAGCCACCGCAGTTGTTCCAAGTGGTGCTGCTGAATGACGACTACACGCCGATGGAGTTTGTGGTGATGGTTCTGCAACAGTATTTTCAGCGTGATTCCGACACGGCCACACTCATCATGTTGAAGATTCATCACGAAGGCCGGGGCGTCTGCGGTGTCTACACCAAAGACGTGGCGGCCACGAAGGTCGAGTTGGTGCTAACCGCCGCGCGCCGCGACGGGCACCCACTGCAATGCATTATGGAGGCCGCATGATTGCGCAAGAGTTGGAAGTCAGCCTGCACATGGCATTTGTCGAGGCGCGCCAGCAGCGCCACGAATTCATCACCGTCGAACATCTTTTGATGGCGTTGCTGGACAACCCGTCGGCAGCCGAGGTGCTGCGCGCTTGCGCCGCCAACATCGACGACCTGCGCAAGAGTCTGGCGACGTTCATCAAGGAAAACACGCCGACTGTGGGTGGCAGCGAAGAGGTCGACACGCAGCCGACGCTGGGTTTCCAGCGCGTGATCCAGCGCGCCATCATGCATGTGCAAAGCACCGGCAGCGGCAAGAAGGAGGTCACCGGTGCCAACGTGTTGGTGGCGATCTTCGGCGAGAAGGATTCGCATGCCGTCTACTACCTGCACCAGCAGGGGGTCACGCGGCTGGATGTCGTCAATTTCATTGCCCACGGCATCAAGAAGTCCGACCCGCCCGAGCCGACCAAGGGCAGCGAAGGCGCGGCAGGCGGTGAGTCCGAAAAGGACGAGGCTGGCGGCGACGCCAAGGGGTCGCCGTTGGAGCAGTTCACGCAGAATCTGAACCAGCTCGCGCTGGCCGGCAAGATCGACCCGCTGATCGGCCGCGAACACGAGGTCGAGCGCGTGATCCAGGTCCTGTGCCGGCGCCGCAAGAACAACCCGCTGCTGGTCGGCGAGGCGGGCGTCGGCAAAACCGCCATCGCCGAAGGCCTGGCCTGGCGCATCACCGAAAAGGATGTCCCCGAGGTGCTGGCCGATGCCATCGTCTATTCGCTCGACATGGGCGCCTTGCTGGCCGGCACCAAATACCGCGGCGACTTCGAGCAGCGCCTGAAGGGCGTTTTGAAGCAGTTGAAGGACCAGCCCCACGCGGTGCTGTTCATCGACGAGATTCACACCCTGATCGGCGCCGGCGCCGCCAGCGGCGGCACGCTCGATGCTTCGAACCTGCTCAAGCCCGCGCTGTCCAGCGGGGCCATGAAGTGCATCGGTGCCACCACCTTCACCGAATACCGCGGCATCTTCGAGAAAGACGCGGCGTTGTCGCGTCGTTTCCAGAAAGTCGACGTGGTGGAGCCTTCGGTCGAGCAGACGATCGAGATCCTGAAGGGCCTGAAGTCGCGTTTCGAAGAGCACCACAGCGTCAAGTACACGGTCACCGCACTGCAGGCGGCAGCCGAGCTGTCGGCCAAGTTCATCAACGATCGCCACCTGCCCGACAAGGCCATCGACGTGATCGACGAGGCCGGGGCCGCGCAGCGCATCCTGCCCGCCAACAAGCGCAAGAAAACCATCACCCGCGCCGAGGTCGAGGAAATCGTCGCCAAGATCGCGCGCATTCCGCCGGCATCGGTTTCCAGCGACGACCGCGGCAAGCTGCGCACACTCGACCGCGACTTGAAGAGCGTGGTCTTCGGGCAGGATCCGGCCATCGACGCGCTGGCGGCATCGATCAAGATGGCCCGCTCGGGTTTGGGCAAAGGCGACAAGCCGATCGGCAGTTTTCTGTTCAGTGGCCCCACCGGCGTCGGCAAAACCGAGGTCGCGAAGCAGCTGGCCTATGTGCTGGGCATCGATCTAATCCGCTTCGACATGTCGGAGTACATGGAGCGCCATGCCGTCAGCCGCCTGATCGGCGCGCCGCCGGGCTATGTCGGCTTCGACCAGGGCGGCCTGCTGACCGAGGCCATCAGCAAGAAGCCGCATTCGGTGCTGCTGCTGGACGAGATCGAGAAGGCGCACCCCGATGTCTTCAATGTGCTGCTGCAGGTGATGGACCACGGCACCTTGACCGACAACAACGGGCGCAAGGCCGACTTCCGCAACGTGATCGTCATCATGACCACCAATGCGGGTGCCGAGACCATGAACCGGGCCACCATCGGCTTTCTGAACAAGCGCGAGCAAGGCGACGAGATGGCCGACATCAAGCGGCTGTTCACGCCCGAGTTCCGCAACCGCCTGGACGCCATCGTCAACTTCGGTTCGCTCAACGAAGATGTCATCCTGCGCGTGGTCGACAAGTTCCTGCTGCAGCTGGAAAGCCAGCTGACCGAGAAGAAGGTCGAAGTGACTTTCAGCGACGCGCTGCGCAAGCATCTGGCCAAGAAGGGCTTCGACCCGTTGATGGGTGCGCGGCCGATGCAGCGGCTGATCCAGGACACGATCCGCCGCGCGCTGGCCGACGAGTTGCTGTTCGGTCGATTGGTGGATGGCGGACGGCTTAGCGTTGACATCGACGACAAGGACGAGGTGCAACTGGACATCCAGCCGCCCCGCAAGAGCGACAAGCCGAAGGTCGAGGCCACGCAGGCTTGACCGGCACATGCCACGCGTCGTACGCGTTCAGCGTCGGCGCTTCGGCGGGCTGTCTGCGCCGGGGTCCTGGCGGTAGTAGCGCGCCAACAGTTGGTACAGCGGCGCATGTTCGGTGCAAAGGCCGGCGGGATTGACGAAGAAGGCTTCGCTCGCGACCGCAAAGAACTCAGCCGGGTCGCTGGCGCCATAAGGATTGAGCACGGTCGCGCTTGCAGCGCCGGATTCGGCTTCTGCGTCGACTCGCGCAGCGAAGCCGTCGAACTCGGTGGCCCAGGTTGCTCGCCACTCACCGGGGTCGATTTCTCGCGGCAGGGCCGGCATGCCGTCGGCATTGCCGGTGGCCAGGTCCAGCACGTGGGCAAACTCGTGGATCACGACGTTGTAACCTGCTGAAGCGGTATGGCCGGCGCCACGTACGTCTTGCCACGACAGCATGATCGGGCCGCCGTCCATCGCCTCGCCGGACAGTGTTTCCTCGTAGGCATGCACCACGCCGTCTTCGTCGATGGTTTCGCGTTGCGCGACCACCGCACCGGGGTGCATCACGATGCCGACGAAGCCGTCGTAGAGCGGCAAGCCGAGCCGCAGCACCGGCAGCACCGCTTGCGCGGCCACCGCGACCACCATCGCATCGGTCAACTGCAGGCCACCGGCGCTCGTGAATTCCTTTCGGTCCAGGAACAGACTCGTCAAGCGTCGCAGCATGGCCTGGTCGGCGGGGTCGCGTCGCTGCAGGAACGGGTAGCGCACCAGGGTGCGCTTCCACAGGTCATCGGCGATGGCGCGGCGCTGCAGCGCGCGCGCTTCTCGACGGGTGCTCAGGTGTGCGCCGATGCGGCGCAGCCACGATGCCATGTCGCAGGAATCAGGTGGCCAGGTGGCGGCAGGCCGTTCGCCGGTGGACGCCCGCCGTCAGACCGTTGCCGCCGCGGTCACCGGCGCGCTGCGTTCGAAACCCGCCCGGGTCAGACGCAGCACCTGCGCGCGGCTGCCGTAGTCCAGGTCCCAGTCGCTCAGCACATGCCGCTTGTGGCCCGGAGCCAGCAAGTTGCTGCCGGGGCGATGGGTGTGGCCGTGCACCATCTCGGCAGCCCCCATCGCATGCATCCAGCGCACCGCCTCGGCGGCGTCGACATCGATGTCGGGATTGCCGTCGAGTTGCTGATGCGCGGCGCTCTGCTGGCGCATACCGGCGGCGATCTGCAGCCGTTCGGACAGGGGCCGTGCCATGAATGCGGCCTGCCAGGCATCGGCCCGCACTTCGCTGCGAAAGCGTTGGTAGGGCAGGTCGTCCAGGCACAGCGCGTCGCCGTGCGTCAACAGGATGCGCTGGCCCCAGGCGTCCAGCACCGTCGGGTCCGGAACAGCGCGCAGGCCGCAGTCGCGCAGCATCGCCGAGCCCACCAGGAAATCACGGTTACCGTGCATGAAGGCCATGCAGCGGCGGCTTGCGGCATCGCCCAGCACCTCGACGCAGCGGCGCTCGAAGGGCAGGCCGCGCATGTCGTCACCGACCCAGGCTTCGAACAGATCACCCAGGATCAGGATCGCATCGGCGTTCGAATGCCGCAGATGGGCCGCGAAAGCATCGAAGGTTCTCGGCAGCGCATCGCTCAGATGCAGGTCGGATATGAACTCGACCGCCCGCCAATCGGGCTCGGTTCGCCATTCGTAGAAGGCCGGCAGGTCGGTGGCCGTGGCCATGGTTCGCTGCTCAGGCCTGTGCTCAAGCGATCTCGGTGATGCGTTCGATGCGCAGGTCTTCCAACGGCACGTCGCCGTGGCCGCCCTTGCTGCCGGTCTGCACCTTCTCCATCTTGTCGACGATCTCGGTGCCATCGACGATGCGGCCGAACACCGCATAGCCCCAACCCTGTGTGTTCTGAGCCGTGTGGTCCAGGAAGCCGTTGTCGGCGGCATTGATGAAGAACTGGGCGCTGGCCGAATGCGGGTCGCTGGTGCGGGCCATCGCCAGGGTGTAGCGCTTGTTTTTGAGTCCGTTGTCGGCTTCGTTCTTGACGGTTGCGGCGGTCGGCTTTTGTTTCATGCCGGGCTCGAAGCCACCGCCCTGAACCATGAAGCCCTTGATGACGCGATGAAACACCGTGCCGTCGAAGTGGCCCTTGCGGACGTAGTCGAGAAAATTGGCGACGGTCTGCGGCGCCTTGGCGTCATCGAGTTCGGCACGCAGGGTGCCAGCGCTGGTTTCGATCTGGATCGTCTTGGTCATCTCATTTCTCCAATGTCGCCTTGCGGATGGTGATGGGCTTGGCCGGCAGGTTCTGGTGCGGTCCATTGGCCACGGTGGCCACTTCACGGATCTTGTCGACCACCTCCATGCCGTCGACCACCCGGCCGAACACGGCATAGCCGTTGCCGTCGCGGGCATTGGGTTGGTCGAGCATGGTGTTGTCGGCCACGTTGATGAAGAACTGCGAAGTGGCGGAGTCGGGCATCCCGGTGCGGGCCATCGCGATCGTGCCCCGCTCATTACTGAGGCCCTTGCGGCTTTCGAGCGCAATCGGTGCACGGGTGGGCTTCTCGCTCAAGTCGGCCTTGTAGCCCCCGCCCTGGATCATGAAGCCGCTGATGACGCGGTGAAAGATGGTGCCGTCGTAGTGGCCCGACTTGACGTAGTGCAGAAAGTTGTCGACGGTTTTCGGAGCTTTCTCGCGGTCGAGCTCGATCACGATGTCGCCGGCAGTCGTCGCAAGCCGCACTTTCGGGCCGTTACTTCCCTGCGCGGCAGCTGAAGCCGCGGGCTGGGCCAATGCAGGATTCGCCGCACCCAGCAGCACCGAGAGTGCCGCGATGGCCACCAAGGCCCAGGCCAGCATCGGGTGCCAGTGAGATTCAGCGAACGCGGGTCGATGAGGGTGGGGCAGGAGTTTCAAGTTGATTCTCGAAAAACGGATCGATGGATGGGAGGAACGGGTGGGCCGGGCCTGCATGCCGCGGACTTGCAGCGTCAGTCTATCGGCCCGTCGATGCCCGTTCTGTCACGGGCCCGGGATCAACAGCGCCTGCGCCGCCGCGGCCAGTCGACGCGCCAACTCGGGGTCTGACGGATCGGCTTGCGCAGCCGCTGTCCATTCCTGCACCGCGAGCATGCCGTAGACCTGCGCCAGATTGGCGCGTGCGGCGCGGTGTCCGGGGTCGTTGCGCAAGGCCTGCAGCAAGGCTTCGCGCGCCAGCTCCAGACGCCCGGCGCGGGCCTGCAGCAGGGCGATGTTGTTGTAGGGATCGGGCAGCTCGGGAAATTGCTGCGTCAATTTCGTGAACAGCGCCAGCGCAGCGTCGTCCTGGCCCGATTGCATCAACACCACTGCCTTCAGGAAGCGAGGTTCGGGCTCATTCGGCGCGGCCGCTGCCGCCTGCTCTGCGCGGGCCAAAGCAGCCGTGGTGTCGCCGCGGGCCAGCATGGCACGTATGTCGTCGGCGATCGGCGCCGCCCACACGCTGTCGAGAGCGGACCCCGATGTCAACAAGACCAGCATCAAGCGGGAAATCTGCAGGCGAGGGGAGTGGCGCACGGATGGGGGTGAAGGACGATGAAGCACGGGCTCGGAATCGATCGGTGCATGGCGGCCGGGACTGCGGGCGGGGCCGCGTGGGGCCGCCGCTATACTGAAAATCGATTCTATCGAGGCCTTGTCGATGCGCTGTCCGTGCTTGCTTGAAGTCGTCTCTGCCGACATCCGTTGACGACGTCGGCGCCGGTTCCCGGCACCACTGAACGCTGCGCCCGATCTGCATCCGAACGACCCGACAAGCCCGATGACGCTTCGCATCCACAACACCCTGAGCCGCCGTCTGGAGGACTTCGCACCGCTCGATGCCGGGCATGTGCGCATGTATGTCTGCGGCATCACCGTCTACGACCTGTGCCACCTGGGCCATGCTCGAATGATGCTGGCGTTCGACATGGTCTACCGCTGGTTGATGGCCAGCGGTTTCGAGGTCACGTACGTCCGCAACATCACCGACATCGACGACAAGATCATCCGCCGCGCGGTGGAGCGGGGCATCGGCATCCGGGAGCTGACCGATCAGATGATCGCGGCGATGCACCGTGACCTGGGTGCGCTTGCGATGCTGCCGCCCACCCACGAGCCGCGTGCCACCGACTACGTGCCGCAGATGCTGGAACTGATTGCCCAACTGCAGGGGCGCGGCCTGGCTTACCAGGCAACAGACGGCGATGTGAACTTCGCAGTGCGACGCTTCGAAGGCTATGGCCGGCTGTCGGGCAAATCGCTGGACGAATTGCGCGCCGGCGAACGTGTCGACGTGGTCGACAGCAAGCGCGATCCGCTCGACTTCGCGCTCTGGAAGTCGGCCAAGCCCGATGAGCCTGCCGATGCGCAATGGGCGAGCCCCTGGGGCGCCGGGCGCCCGGGGTGGCACATCGAATGCTCGGCGATGAGTGCGGCGCTGCTCGGCCTGCCGTTCGACATCCACGGTGGCGGGCAGGACCTGCAGTTCCCGCACCATGAGAACGAAATCGCCCAGAGCGAAGGCGCCCTGGGCACCCCGGGCAGCGGCTTCGTCGGCACCTGGATGCACAACGGCTTCCTCAACGTCGACGACACCAAGATGTCGAAATCGCTGGGCAACTTCTTCACCATCGAAGACGCTCTCCAGCGGGTCGAAGGTGAAACGTTGCGCTTCTTTATGCTGCGCACGCACTACCGAAGCCCGTTCAATTACAGCGACGCGGTGATGGACGAAACCCGCACCTCGCTGCGGCGCCTGTACACCGCGCTGGCGGCGGCGGGTGGGTCTGCCGCACCCGCTGCAGGCGCCGACGCGATCGATTGGTCCGACCCACGCGCTGCGGCCTTCAAGGCTGCGATGGACGACGACTTCAACACGCCCGGTGCGGTGGCGGTGTTGTTCGACCTGGCGGGTTCGATCAACCGCGGTGCAAGCGCCGACGCACCTTTGCTGCGATCTTTGGGCGGTGTGCTCGGCCTGTTGCAGAACGCACCGCAGCAGTTTCTGCAGGGCGGGTCTGCGGTGGACGAGCAGCATATCCGCCGCCTGATCGACGAGCGGGCTGCCGCCAAGCACGCACGTGATTTCGCGCGTGCCGACCGCATCCGGGCCGACCTGGCGGCACAGGGTATCGAGCTCAAGGACTCGGCCCAGGGCACCACCTGGGTTTGTGCCTGATGGCGCGTTCGTCGACAGATGGCGCGGTCGCGGCGCGTGTGGCGGCCGCCGGGGCCGGTGTTGCCGCGACCGATCTGCCACCCGAGGTGGTGGTGGTCGGGGCCGATGCCGTCGGTCTCGCGGTTCAAGCGGATGGGCACGTTTCGGTGGTCAAGGAAGGTCCCGACTATTGGGACGAGGCCTGTCGCCACCTGTCACGCCGCGACCGCGTGATGAAGAAGCTGATCCCGCGCTTCGGTCAGGCGCGCCTGCGCACCCGTGGCGACGCCTTCACCACGCTGGCACGTTCGATCGTCGGCCAGCAGATATCGGTCAAGGCAGCGCAAGCCGTGTGGGACCGATTCGCAAAAGTGGCGGATGGGGTCGGCACGCGCATCGAAGCCGCCGGCGTCTGCGGCCTGCAGGTGCCGCAAATGCGCGAAGCCGGGTTGTCTGCGCGCAAGTGCGAGTACCTGCTGGACCTTGCGCGTCACTTTGCCGACGGCAGCGTGCATGTGGCGCAGTGGCAGACGATGGAGGACGAAGCCATCATCGCCGAGCTGATTGCGATTCGCGGCATCGGCCGCTGGACAGCCGAGATGTTCCTGATCTTCCATCTGCTGCGCCCCGACGTGCTGCCGCTGGATGATCTGGGGTTGATCAAAGGCATCAGCCTGAACTACTTCAGCGGCGAGTCGGTGTCGCGTGCCGAGGCGCGCGAGGTCGGTGAGGCCTGGGCGCCGTATCGCTCGGTGGCGACCTGGTACATCTGGCGCAGCCTCGATCCGGTGCCAGTTGAATATTGATGGACCCGCACGCTCGGATGGAAGAGTGTCCTCGGTTGCGTTGGCTGGAGGCCTGATGCCCAAACGCCATTTCCTCGAGTTTGAGCAGCCGATTTCCGAGCTCGAATCGAAGATCGACGAGCTGCGATATGTGCAGACCGAATCGGCGGTCGACATCAGTGACGAGATCCAGCGCCTGTCCAACAAGAGCCAGCAGCTGACCCGCGACATCTATGCCAACCTGAGCCCCTGGCAGGTGACGCAGATCGCCCGCCACCCGCAGCGTCCGTACACGCTCGACTACGTGGCCCAGGTGTTCACCGAGTTTCAGGAACTGCATGGCGACCGCCACTATGCCGACGACCAGTCGATCGTCGGCGGCCTGGCGCGCTTCAACGGGCAGGCCTGCATGGTGGTGGGGCATCAGAAGGGTCGCGACACCAAGGAACGTACCCTGCGCAACTTCGGCATGGCACGCCCCGAGGGGTATCGCAAAGCGCTGCGGCTGATGAAGCTGGCCGAGAAGTTCGGGCTGCCGGTGTTCAGCTTTGTCGACACCCCGGGTGCCTACCCGGGCATTGGCGCCGAAGAACGCGGCCAGTCCGAGGCCATCGGCCGCAACATCTACGAGATGGCGCAACTGGAAGTGCCGATCGTCAGCACCATCATCGGAGAAGGGGGTTCGGGTGGCGCCCTTGCGATCAGCGTTGCCGATCAGGTGCTGATGTTGCAGTTCAGCGTCTATTCCGTGATCTCGCCCGAGGGCTGCGCGTCGATCCTGTGGAAGACCTCTGAACGCGCGGCCGATGCGGCCGAGGCGTTGGGCATCACGGCCCACCGCTTGAAGGCATTGGGCGTGATCGACAAGGTGGTCAGCGAACCGGTGGGCGGCGCGCACCGCGATGTGCCGTGGATGGCCGCGCAACTCAAACGCGGGCTGGTGGATGCCTTGCGCCAGATCAGCGACCTGAAGACCAAGGACTTGCTGGAGCGTCGCTATGAGCGGCTGCGCAGCTACGGCCGCTTCAACGACATCACCGATCGCTGACCCGATCGCTGGTCCGCTTGCTGAGCTGGTCACT
>JBDSMV010000461.1:0-9667 GCA_039915715.1 Rubrivivax sp.
GGCGACGTGTTGGCGGGCTGGGCTGGAGGGCTCTGGGCGCAGCGGCCCAGCGCGTCGGCAGCCGAGATCGGCATTGAAGCCGCCTGGCAGCACGGGCGTGCCGCCGACCTGTGGCCAGCCGCCGCGATCGGTGCGCCGTTAAGAGCCAGCGATCTGGTCGAAGCGCTGGCGCACCGAACCTGGCGCTGATTCAGGACGACGTCTCAGCGCCTCAGCGCCTCAACGCCTGGAGCGAGGCTTGGGTGCAGGCCGCTGCGGACCGGGTTTGCGGCTGCGACCGGCTCCCGCTGCCACCTTCTTGGCCGAGCGCGTGGCCGATTTCGTGGCCCGGTCGGACTCGCGCACGGCCGCCAGCGTTTCAGCGGCCGTGGTCACACCACCCGCGCGCCCCTTGTCCGGTCTCGCCGTCTGGCGGTCGGAGTCGGCGTCGCGCACCATGCGGAAGTCGATCTTGCGACCGTCCAGGTCAACCCGGCTGACCTGCACCTGAACCCGCGTGCCGACCGCATAGCGGATGCCGGTGCGCTCGCCTCGCAGCTCGCCTCGGGCTTCGTCGAATCGGTAGTACTCGCTGCCGAGTTCAGTGATGTGCACCATGCCTTCGACATACAGCGAATCGAGCGTGACGAACAGGCCGAAGGCCGCCACCGAGCTGACGGTGCCGGCGAACTCCTCACCCAGATGCTCGCGCATGTAGCGGCACTTGAGCCAGGCTTCGACATCGCGTGATGCCTCGTCGGCGCGGCGTTCATTGGCGCTGCAATGTCCGCCCGCGGCCTCCCACAGCAACATCTCCTGTGACATCGGCTTGGCGGGCTTCTGCGCCGGCCGTGCGCCTTTGCGCAACTCCGGCTTGCGGGTCTTGTCGCTGGCCGCGAGGTGGTAGCGACGCCCGGCCAGCACGGCCTTGATGACGCGGTGCACCAGCAAGTCCGGGTAGCGACGGATCGGACTCGTGAAGTGGGTGTAGGCATCGAAGGCGAGCCCGAAGTGGCCGTTGTTGCTGGCGGTGTAGACCGCCTGCTGCATCGACCGCAGCAGCAGCAGGTGGATCTGCTGCGCATCGGGCCGGTCCTGGGTGGCATGGGCGATGGCGGCGATCTCCCCCGGCTTCGGGTCATCGCTCAGATGCACGCCAACGCCGAGCGCCTTCAGCATCGCCTGCAGCGCCACGCGCTTCTCGGGTGTAGGACCTTCGTGCACGCGATACAGGCACGGGTGTTCAACACTGGCGATGAACTCGGCTGCGCACACATTGGCCGCCAGCATCGACTCCTCGATCAAGCGGTGCGCCTCGTTGCGGGTGCGGGGCACGATGCGTTCGATGCGGCCGTTGTCGTCGCAGATGATCTGCGTCTCGGTGGTCTCAAAATCGATTGCACCGCGCTTGGCGCGCTGCTTGAGCAACGCGCGGTAGACCTCGTGCAGATGCAGCAGGTGCGGCAGCAGGTCCGCACGGCGACTGGCTTCAGGGCCGCGGGTGTTGAGCAGCAGCGAAGCCACCTCGGTGTAGGTCAGCCGGGCGTGCGACTCGATCAGCGCCGGGTAGAACTGGTAGGCGTCGATGCGCCCGTCTTCCAGCACCAGCATGTCGCACACCATCGCCAGCCGCTCCTGGTCGGGGTTCAGCGAGCACAGCCCGTTGGATAGCTTCTCGGGCAACATCGGGATCACGCGCCTGGGAAAGTAGACCGACGTGGCGCGCTCGTAGGCGTCTTCGTCGAGCGCCTCGCCGGGCTTGACATAGTGGCTGACGTCGGCGATGGCAACGATCAACCGCCAGCCTGCCACCGCGGTCTTGCCGCGACCGCGTTTGAAGGGTTCGGCATAGACCGCGTCGTCGAAGTCACGGGCGTCTTCGCCGTCGATCGTCACCAGCGGCACATCCCTCAGGTCGACGCGGTGCTTGCGGTCGGCGGGCCGCAGCCGGTCCGGCAAGGCAGCCGCTGCGGCCAGGGTCTCCGGCGTGAACTCGTGCGGCACTTCGTACTTGCGCACCGCGATCTCGATCTCCATGCCAGCGTCGTCGATTTCCCCCAGCACCTCGGCCACGCGGCCTACCGGCTGCGAATGCAGCGAAGGTGGTTCGGTCAACTCCACCGCAACCACCTGCCCCGCCGTGGCGTTGGCGATGCCATTCTTCGGGATCAGGATGTCCTGGCCGAAGCGCCGGTCTTCGGGTGCCACGACCCACTGCCCGCCTTCGTGCAGCAGGCGGCCGATGATCGGCGTCTTGCGGCGTTCGATGATGTCGAGCACACGGCCTTCGGGGCGCCCCCTGCGGTCGAGCTTCTGCACCCGCACCCGCACACGGTCCTTGTGCAGCACGCTGCGCATCTCTTGCGGGGCCAAATAGACAGCGGCTTCGCCGTTATCGGGAACCACGAAGCCGTGGCCGTCGCGGTGGCCTTCGACGCGGCCGTCGAACTCGCCGAGCAATGCGTGGCCAGCGCTCGGGAGGAAAGAGTCGTCGTTCTTCTTGATGCTAAGATCCTTGGTTCCTGAAAGCCCAGGTGGCGGAATTGGTAGACGCACTAGTTTCAGGTACTAGCGCTTAACGGCGTGGGGGTTCGAGTCCCTTCCTGGGCACCAACTGAGTTGGTTCAGATTGATTGTTTGGTAATTGCTCGATTGAGCCGGTCCGTCACTGACTATTCACTGACGAGCCGGCTTTCTTCGTTCTGGCAGCGGCCTTGTTTTTGCGGCCAACATTCCTGCGCTCAAACCGCGAACTTCTTCGCCAAGCCTTCAGGGCGCAGGTCGTCGTATTCTTCGAACGGCTGATGGATCCACGGGCTCGACGGCAGCGTCTCGACATAGTAGTCGGGGGTGTAGCTGGAGACGCCCTTGACCCAGATCACCGCTGCGCGCAGCTCCTGGATCGAAGGCATGCCGCGCAAACGATCGACCACGGCACGCAGGGTCACGCCGCTGTCGGCCAGATCGTCGACCAGCAGCACGCGGCCGGCCAACTCGCCCTTGGGCATGGTGATGTACTTGGCGATGTCGAGCCGGCCCTGGATGGTGCCGGCCTCGGCGCGATAAGAACTGGTCGACATGATCGCAAGCGGCTTGTCCAGCACCCGCGACAGCACGTCTCCCGGCCGCATGCCTCCTCTTGCCAGGCACAGGATCTGATCGAATTCCCAACCTGAATGCGCCACCTTGAGTGCCAGCCGCTCGATCAACAGGTGGTATTCGTCCCAGGACACATAGAGGTGCTTGCCGTCGTCGGTGAGCATGCGAGGTTCTTCCTTGCTGGGCGGTATAGATGAAGATCTGAGGGCGCCGCTGCTTCAGGCCCTGAACGGGTGACGCAACAGGATCGTGTGCACGCGGTCGGGGCCGGTCGAGACCATGTCGATGGGTGCACCGATCAAGGCCTGCACCCGCTCCAGATAGCAGCGTGCGCTGGCCGGCAATTGCTCCCAGTTGGTCAGCCCGGCGGTGGTTTCACTCCAGCCGGGCAGCGACTCGTAGATCGGCTCGCAAGCTTCGATCTCGTCGGCGTCCAGGGGTAGCACGTCCAGCATGCGATCGCCCAACTTGTAGCCGGTGCAGATGCGGATCTCGGGCAACCCGTCCAGCACGTCGAGCTTGGTGATGCAGAGCCCAGAAATGCCATTGATGATGACGCTGCGCTTGAGTGCAGCGGCATCGAGCCAGCCACATCGCCGCGCACGACCCGTGACGGTGCCGCGCTCCTGCCCGACGGTCGACAGGTGGTAACCCACGCTGCCGGATTCCGTCATGTCGAGTTCGGTCGGGAACGGTCCACTGCCCACCCGCGTGGTGTAGGCCTTGGTGATGCCCAGGATGTAGTGCAGCATGCCCGGCCCCACGCCCGAGCCCGCAGCCGCATTGCCCGCGACGCAGTTGCTGGAGGTGACGAACGGGTAGGTGCCGTGGTCGATGTCCAGCAACGTGCCCTGGGCGCCTTCAAACAGCAGATTCGCACCGGCTTGGTGGGCGCTGTGGAGCTGATAGCCGACATCGGCCATCAACGGGCGCAACTGTCCGGCCGCCTGCAGCGCGCCGTCAAGCATCGGCTCCCAGGCCAACGGTTCGGCTCCCAGCACGGTCTGCAATTCGGCGTTGTGCAACAGCACCAGTTCGCGCAGCTTGGCCTCGAAACGGATCGGGTGCTTCAGGTCCTGCACTCGCAAGGCGCGCCGGGCCACCTTGTCTTCATAGGCCGGGCCGATGCCCTTGCCGGTGGTGCCGATCTTGCCGCCGCCATGGCTGTCGCGGCGCGCTTCGCGGGCTTTGTCCAGCGCCACATGGAACGGCAGGATCAGAGGACAGGCTTCGGACAAGTGCAGCCGTGAGCGCACATCCACCCCGAGCTGCTCGATGCGGTCGATCTCGGTCAACAGGTGCGTGGGGTCGACCACCACACCGTTTCCGATGTAGCACGCCACCCCTTCACGCATGACCCCCGACGGGATCAACTGCAGCGCCGTCTTGCGACCGGCGATGACCAAAGTGTGGCCCGCGTTGTGACCACCCTGGAAGCGAACCACACCCTGTGCATGGTCGGTCATCCAGTCGACGATCTTGCCTTTGCCCTCGTCGCCCCACTGGGTGCCGACGACGACCACGTTGCGACCCGCGCCAGGTCGGGGTGATGGTTGCATGCGTGCCTTTGTCAGTCTGAAATTGGGGTCCGGATCCGGGCGCTCAAATGGTCGAAACGGGACTCAGGCGGCTTCCCCGACCAGCGCCCGGCCATTCGGCCCATCGGCTTCGCCGCCAGCGCCGACGGCCCCTCCCGTTTGTACACGCACCACTTGCCAGCGCCCATCGAGCTGCACCAGCTCACGGTCGCAGTCCATATGGTCCTCCCCCGGCAAGCCGGCTGTGGCCGGCAAGGCCAGCACGCGCTCGCCGCGCTCGCGCAACTGGCGGATCTGCGCTCGCAGCGACGGGTCGGCGCTCCACGGCGCGCGGATGGCGGTCGACGCCGAAGCTTGCGGCGCCAGCTCG
The DNA here is from genome assembly GCA_039915715.1 of Rubrivivax sp. GTDB lineage: Bacteria > Pseudomonadota > Gammaproteobacteria > Burkholderiales > Burkholderiaceae_C > Rubrivivax. Next base: position 4,987 of record JBDSMV010000461.1, read on the forward strand.
GCCAGCGCCTTCAGATCGAGGCTGAAACCCACCGCGGGGCGGTTGCGTCCGAACACCGAGCCGACCTCGTCATAGCGCCCACCGCGCGCCAACGCGTCACTGTGACCGGCAACATAGACCGCGAATCGCGGACCGCTGTAGTACGCATAGCCACTCATGTCGGCCAGGTCGAAACCGACCGTGATGCCGGGGAAGGTGGCGCGCAATTGTGCGGCCAGCCAGCGAAGCTGCGCGATCGAGTCGCGCACCAGCAGGCGGTCGGGCAGCTCGCGAGCCGCACGGTCCAGCACCGAGTCGTCGCCGTACAGCCGCATCAGCGATCGCAACGCGCGCCGGGTTTCGTCGGGTGCTTCGGCAGACAACGTCTCGAGCGCTATGGTGTCTTTCTCTGCCAGTGCCTGCACCAAGTCCTGCAACCCCTGCGAATCGATCGGAATACCGGCCAGCACGCCCCGCAACAGCCGGGCATCGGCCAGGTCGACCACCAACGGCCCCGGATCTGCGGCCTGCAGACAATCGATGGCCAGTTCGGCTGCTTCCAGATCGGCTTCGAGACCGGCATGGCCGAAGATTTCGGCCCCGAACTGCAGCGGCTCGCGCGTGCCCGATGTGCCGGTGGGCACGGTATGAAGCACCGGACCGCAATAACAGAGCCGGGTCACGCCTTCGCGGTTCAACAGGTGGGCGTCGATGCGGGCAGCCTGTGCCGTGGTGTCGGCGCGCAGGCCCAGAAGGCGCCCGCTGAGCTGGTCCACGAGCTTGAAGGTCTGCATCTCCAGCGCGCGCCCGGTGCCGGACAGCAGCGAATCCAGGTGCTCGAGCAGCGGCGGAATGACGAGCTCGAACCCATAGCTGCGGGTGCGGTCGATCAAGGCCCGCCGCAAGGTCTCGACGCGTTGCGCCTGCATCGGCAGGACATCGGCAATGTGCTCGGGCAGCAGCCACGCAGACAGCATTCAGATGGTCCGTTGATCAAAGTGGCATTGTATCGGCGGCCTGCTTTCGAGCTCCGTGCCTTCAAGCACTGCCCGCGAGTCCGCGGTGCGTCGACTGCACGCGGGCGATCGCCTCAATGCGTCGCCAGCAAAAGCAGGCCGCCCAGCACCACGCTGCCGAGACCGACGAAGCGGATCTGCCCGTCGGTCATGCGGCAGGCGCGTTCGAAGACGCTGCGCCAAGTGGCGGGGCTGATCAACGGCAGCAAACCTTCCAGCACCAGCATCAGCGCGATCGCGCCGGGCAGCCACTCGGCCATCGACGGAATGACAGCGGCAGATCAGCGCCGCGGCGTCTGCGCGGGCGCCGCAGATGGCGCCGGCGTGCCGGCACCCACGCCAGTCCCGCCGCGCATGGCGCGGAAGAACTCGCTGCTGGGATCCAGCACCATCATGTCGGTCTTGCTTCTGAAGGCTGACCGGTAGGCCTCCAGGCTGCGGTAGAACTGAGCGAACTGCGCGTCCTTGCCGAAGGCATCGGCGTACAGCGCAGACGCCTTGGCGTCGCCCTCACCCTTGATCTTCTGCGCGTCGCGGTAAGCCTCGGCGATGATGACCTCGCGCTGGCGGTCGGCGTCGGCGCGGATCTTTTCGCCTTCGGCCTGGCCCTGCGACCGAAGTTCGTTGGCCACCTGCTTGCGTTCGGACTCCATGCGCCGAAACACCGAGTCGGTGATGTCGGCAACGAAGTCGACCCGCTTGACGCGCACGTCGACCACCTCGATGCCGAACGACTTGGCTTCGTCCTGAAGCCGCGTGCGCACATCGTTCATCACCTGCTCGCGCTCGGTTGCCAACACACCGCGCACATCGCGCTTGGTGATGACCTCGTTGAACGCCGCCTGCACCACCGGCGCCAGACGGCTTTCGAGGTTGCGGAAGTCGGTGCCGTTGTTGCGAATGAACTGGCGCGGCTCGCTGATCCGCCACTTGACGAGCCAGTCGATGATCAGACTCTTCTTCTCGGCAGTAAAGATCGGCCGCGTCTCGGGGCTGTCCAGCGTCTGCACGCGCTTGTCCAGAAACACGACGTTCTGGAACGGCGGCGGCAGCTTGAACTTCAGGCCCGGCTCGACGATCACTTCCTTGATCTCGCCCAGGGCATAGACCACGCCGACCTGGCGCTGGTCGACCACGAACAGGGTGCTGGCGGCGATCATCAAAACGATCAAGGCGCCGACCACGAATAGAGCAATGCGATTCATGTCAGTGGTCCCTTCAACGACCTTCGCGGTCACGCGCCCGCGCGTTGTCGCGCGAGCGGATGTCCACGCTCTGCGTGCTGGTCGTGTCGCGCGGGCTGGCAGCCGGGGGGGTTGCCGGTGCGGCTGAAGCCGGAGCACTCGACTGTTGCATCAGTTTGTCCAGCGGCAGATACAGCAAGTTGGAACCGTTTCGGCTGTCGACCATGACTTTGCTGACATTCGAGAACACCTGCTGCATGGTCTCCAGATAGAGCCGGTCCCGCGTGACCGCGGGCGCCTTGCGGTACTCGGTCAGCACCGAGTCGAAGCGCTGGCCATCGCCATCGGCCTGCGCAACGACCCGGGCGGCATAGCCTTCGGACTCTTCACGCAGCCGCGCAGCGGTGCCGCGCGCTGTCGGAATCACATCGCTGGCGTAAGCCTGGCCTTCGTTCTTGAAGCGGTCGCGGTCAGCGCCAGCCTTGACTGCGTCGTTGAAGGCTGCCTGCACCTGCTCGGGCACCTGCACGTTCTGCATGTTGACGTTGGCGATCACGATTCCGGCGTCGAGCTTGTCGAGCTGCGTCTGGATCGACTTGACCAGGTCGGCGGCGATGGCGTCGCGCTGTTCGTACAGCACTTGGTCGACCCGGCTGCGGCCGACGATCTCACGCACTGCCGATTCAGCGGCTTGCACCACGGCTTCGTCGGGACGGTTGTTTTCGAACAGATAGGCGCGCGGATCGGCGCGGCGGTACTGGACCGTAAAGCGGATGTCGACGATGTTCTCGTCCTGCGTCAGCATCGATGCGTCGCGCAGCCCCGTGGCCTGAACGACGTTGTTCCGGCCCACCTCCACCGACTGCAGCTGCGTCACGGCAACGATCTCGTGCGACTGAATCGGAACCGGGAAACGCCACTGGAAGCCGGCGTCGGTGATCGAGCTGAACTTGCCGAAGGTGGTAACGACCGCGCGGTGGCCCTCTTGCACGATGAAGAAGCCGCTGCCGAGCCAGATCAACACCGCCACGACGCTGATGAGACCGATGCCGATGCCGGCGCTCTTCATGTCGGGCTGGAACGGCGCGCCCGGCGGCCGGTCGTCGCCGCCACCGCCGTTGTTGCTGATGTTCTTGCGCGCGGCTTTGCCCTTGGCGCCGAACAAGCCAGTGAGCTTCTTGTTGAAGTCACGCCACAACTCGTCCAGGTCGGGAGGCCCGTCGTTTCGGTTGTTGAGAACCAGATGCGATCGGCGGCCTGAGATCGCGGCCACGAAGCAGGCGCACAACGCCGCCCAGGTGGCCGACAGACGGGCCGCGAACGAAGGCTGGCGGGCGGGAAACAGGATGGGTTCAGGCATGCGGTTGCGACAGTAGCGCGTCGATCGGTTCGCCGGGTGCGGCAGGGGAATCAGGTGAAGAAGGCGGGACGTGTGCCGCGGCAGGGGCCGAATCGGCGGGTGCGGCTGCGGGATCAAACCCGGCAGTCCCGTCACGGTTTTCTTCAAGTGGGGTCTCTTGCCCCTCGTTCAAGCGGCCCATTGCCACCTCGGCAATCGCGCTGCGCAAGCGGTCGATGCCGTCGCCCGTGACGGCACTGACAAACACACGCCGGCGGCGCATGCCGGGATGGACCTCTATCCAGTCTGCGCCTTCGCGCGGACGTTGGCTGGCGTCCAGCAGGTCGCACTTGTTGTAGACCAGAAGCTGCGGCACACCGGCGGCGCCGATCTCTTCGAGTACGCGGTCCACTTCAGCCTGCTGTTCGGCCAGCGCCGGGCTCGCGGCGTCGATCACATGCAGCAGCAGGTCGGCATCGGCCGCTTCCTGCAACGTGGCTTCGAAGGCGTCCACCAGTTTGTGCGGCAGATCGCGGATGAAGCCCACGGTGTCGGACAGCGACGCCTGTGCTTGCGCCTCGCCGAGCCACAGGGCCCGGGTGGTGGTATCAAGCGTGGCGAACAGCTGGTCGGCGGCATAGCTGCGCGCCTTGACGAGGGTATTGAAGAGCGTCGATTTGCCGGCGTTGGTGTAGCCCACCAGCGAGATCCGGAAACTGCCGCGCCGCTCGCGCGCCTTGCGCTGCGTGCCGCGCTGGCGCTTGACCTTCTCCAGCCGCTGCTTCACGGTCTTGATGCGGTCGCCGATCATGCGGCGGTCGAGTTCGATCTGCGCCTCGCCGGGACCGCCGCGGCCACCGATGCCACCCTGCTGCCGCTCCAGGTGAGACCAGCGCTTGACCAGCCGGGTGGCCACGTACTGCAATCGCGCCAGCTCCACCTGCAGCTTGCCTTCGTGGCTCTGCGCGCGGTCGGCGAAGATGTCCAGGATCAGCGAGGTGCGGTCGGCCACCGACACTCCCAGGTGGCGCTCCAGGTTGCGCTGCTGAGCGGGGCTCAAGGCTTGGTCGAAGATCACGCCATGGGCATCGGTGGCCGCCACCATGGCCTTGATCTCGTCGGCCTTGCCCGAGCCGATGAACAGCGCCGCGTCGGGCGCCTTG
>JBDSMV010000169.1:0-5720 GCA_039915715.1 Rubrivivax sp.
CTTCTGCAAGGTGCGTGAGTGGAGTGGCCCCTTCGAGATGCGCGAAGGCCAGGACATGGCGTGGCAGATGCTGCCGGTGCAGGTGACGCCGGTGCTGCCGGGCACGGTGCCGGTGCTGCGCTGGTTCGCGGCGGAGCGCCAGCACCCCGGGCCGACCCATCGGACAGTCGACGGGTGCGCTGTCGACGGTTGCGCACTCGACGGGCGTGCAGTCGACGGGCACGCAGCGGGCATTGACTAGACTGCCCCCCATGCAACCATGGCTCGATGAAGTGAAGTGGGACCGCGACGGTCTGGTGCCGGTGATCGCCCAAGAGGCAGTCAGCGGCGACGTGCTGATGTTGGCGTGGATGAACCGCGAAGCCCTGGCCGAAACCGCCATCACTGGCGAAGCGGTCTACTACAGCCGCTCACGTGCCCGCCTGTGGCACAAAGGCGAACAGTCGGGCCATGTGCAGCAGGTGCACGACATCCGCCTCGACTGCGACAACGACGTGGTGCTGTTGCGCGTGACGCAACTCGGGCACGACCCGTCGATCGCCTGCCACACGGGGCGCCACAGTTGCTTCTTCACGCGCTACGACAACGGCCAGTGGCGCGCAGTCGAGCCGGTACTGAAAGATCCCGGGGCGATCTACAAATGAGCGCGCCCGCAGGCAACGACACCCTCGCCCGCCTGGCCCAGGTGGTGGCCGAGCGCCGGACCGGCAACCCGGACAAGAGCTATGTCGCGCGCCTGTTCGCCAAGGGTCCGGACGCGATCCTGAAGAAGATCGGTGAAGAGGCCACCGAAGTGGTGATGGCCGCCAAGGACGGCGACCGCCCCCGCATCGTGGCCGAAGTCGCCGACTTGTGGTTCCACTGCCTCCTGGCGCTGGAAGCGCACGGCCTGCGGCCAGCCGATGTGCTGGCCGAACTGGAACGCCGCGAGGGCCAGTCGGGACTCGAGGAGTTCGCGCTCCGCAAGCACCAGGCGCGCGATGCCGAGCGCGAACCAGGCGGCCTTTGAACCCCGCACGGAATCGACCCATGCCACACGACCCCGACTGCCTCTTTTGCAAGATCGTCGCAGGCGCCATCCCGTCAAAGAAGGTTCATGAAGACGAGGAACTCCTGGCGTTCCACGACATCCATCCCTGGGCGCCGGTGCATGTGCTGGTGATCCCGAAAGCGCATGTGGCCACGCTGTCCGACACCGGCCCCGAACACCAGCCGATGCTGGGCCGGATGCTGGCGCTGGCGCCACGGCTGATGGAGCAACTGGATGTCAGCGGCGGGTTTCGCACCACGATCAACACCGGGCCCGACGGCGGGCAAGAGGTCTACCACCTGCACATGCATGTGTTCGGCGGCCCACGTCCCTGGACCAAGGGTTGATCGACTGCACAAACCCCACCGGCACGCGGCCTGATACACCGGCCGGAAGGCACCGACCCGAATGCAGGGGTCCCCTAGAATCACGGGCTCTGCCCACACAGGAGCAACACCATGGGTTCGTTCAGCATCTGGCATTGGCTGATCGTCTTGCTGGTCGTCGTCGTCATCTTCGGCACCAAGAAACTTCGCAACATCGGCAGTGATCTGGGCGGCGCGGTGCGCGGCTTCAAGGAAGGCGTCAAAGGCGCGGGCGACAACCCCGAAGCCGACCCGACCGTCGGCCCGCCGCCGCAGGTGGCAGCGACCCGCCGCGCGGATGGGCACACCGTCGATGTCGAGGCCAAGACCCAGCGGTGAGCACCGCCGCACGTGAAGCCGCGTCGCGGTGCCGTCCGGGCGGTGACAAGCGCCGAAGCACCGCAGCCTGAGCCATGCTCGACTTCGGCTTCGACAAGATCGCCCTGATCGGCGCGGTGGCGCTGATCGTCATCGGGCCTGAGAAACTGCCGCGCGTGGCCCGCACGGTGGGTGCGTTGTTCGGCAAGGCGCAGCGCTATGTGGCCGACGTCAAAGCCGAGGTCAACCGCACGATCGAGCTCGAAGAGCTCAAGAAGATGAAAACCGAATTCGAGGACGCCGCGCGGGATGTCCAGCAAAGCGTGCGCAACGAAGTCGACGACGCGAGCCGTGCTTTTGAATCCGAATGGAGCGGGGTCACCGACGGGCTCTCCGGACGTTCCGCGGTCGGTGACATGAGCGGCATCGAAGGTGCCCATGCGATGCAGCCATTGCCGAGCTACCGCCATCCAAAGAAAAACTGGCGCTTGAAGCGCGGTGCCACACCGCAGTGGTACAAGCACCGCGCCGGGGTCCGTACCCGGGCGCTGTCGGGTGCGGCGCGGGTGGCCCGCTTCAGGCCGCCTTCAAGATGAGCGAACCGGGCAAGCCTGACGAACTCGAAGGCAGCGAAGCACCCTTCGTCTCGCACCTGATCGAGTTGCGCGACCGGTTGATCCGGGCCGTGATCGCGATCGGCATCTGTTTCGGCGCGCTGGCGTTGTGGCCCGGTCCGTCGGGTCTCTACGACCTGCTGGCGGCACCGCTGGTTGCGCACTTGCCGCAGGGTGCCAAGCTGATCGCCACCAATGTCATCTCCCCGATCCTGGTGCCGCTGAAGATCACGCTGATGGCGGCCTTCATGGTGGCACTGCCGGTGGTGCTGTACCAGCTGTGGGCATTCGTCGCACCGGGGCTCTACTCGCACGAAAAGAAACTGGTGCTGCCGTTGGTGATCTCCAGCACCGTGCTGTTCGTGGCCGGGGTGGCCTTTTGCTACTTCATCGTGATCCCGGGGATGAGCAAGTTCATCCAGGCCTTCGCCCCCAGCAGCATCACCGCGGCACCAGACATCGAGCAGTATTTCGGCTTCGTGCTGACCTTGTTCCTGGTGTTCGGCATCGCCTTCGAGGTGCCGATTGCGGTGATCGTGCTGGTGCGGGTGGGCGTGGTGTCCATCGAGCAGTTGAAGCAGTGGCGCGGCTACTTCATCGTCGGCGCCTTCGTGGTGTCGGCGGTCGTGACGCCGCCCGACGTGATCTCGCAATTGGCGCTGGCGATCCCGATGATCGTGCTCTACGAGATCGGTCTGATCGCCGCCCGCGGATTTAACAAGCAGACCACGCCGCAGCAGGAAGCCAGCGAATCGGCCAAGGCCGAGGGCCGCTGACCGGCTGGTCGATCAGCCGTCCCGTGCTCAGGTCTGCAACCCGCGCCTGACCTCGTCCAGCCGCGCCTTCAGGGCGTCGTCGTCGACCGGCTTGACCATCGCGCTGACCTGCGGCCCCCAGTCGGTCAAGAGCCCGAGGTCGTAGCCCGACAGGAATACCACGCGCAGCGCCGGGTGGCGGCTCATCAACTGTTTCGCCAGCGCAGTGCCCAGCACGCCGGGCAGGCTGACATCGGTCAACAGCAGATCAAAGGGCTGGCGCTGAAACGCTGCCAGCGCAGCTTCGGCGCTGTCGACGGCCTCGAAGTCGAGCTGCCATTCGGCCAAAATCTCGACCGTCAACTCTCTGAGGTCTTCGTGGTCTTCGACATACAGCACGCGCATCTCTCAAACGATAGCATCGGCGGCCCGGCCGGCCGGCAGACTCCCCGCGCGCAGCAGTGTCGTCCGACCTCCTTTCGCGGCCAGCCGACCCTTCGTCCTGATTGCCTGTATGTGCGACATGCTCCCGCATCCGAACTCGACTCTTGACCGGGCTGCCGCAGGCCACCCGTTCGCCATCGGCCGGTTGTGGCAGGACAGCCCCGACCTGATGGCCGTGCTGGGTGCCAACGGCGTCTTCGAGCATGTGAATCCGGCTTGGCAGCGCATGCTGGGCTGGTCGAAAGCGGAACTGACCAGCGCGCCGTTCTTCGAGTTTCTGCATCCTGAAGACGTGGCGAGCGGGCACGAGGCGTTCGAGATTGCGCTAGCGCGCCGCGAACCGTCCTTGCAGGTCGAGAACCGCTACCGCCGCAAGGACGGCGGCTGCACCTGGGTGTCGTGGGTGGCGGTGCTGGAGGGGGGACGCATCCACTGCATCGGCCGCGATATCAGCATGCAAAAAGCGCAGGCCGAGAATTTGCTGGCCCGCAACAGCGAGCGCGAAGCGGCCTGGGCGGTGTCGCGGGACCTGCTGCTGACAGCGACGCCCGATGGCCGTCTGCTGGCTGTCAACGGTGCTTGGTCCCACCACCTGGGCTGGATCGAAGACGAACTCGTGGGCACGAACTTCAGCACGTTGACCCATCCCGACGACCTGACCCGGACGCTGGCGGCGTTCGCGTCGATCCAGGATGATCCGTTGGTCACTCCCTATGAATACCGGCTGCGTCACCGGGACGGCAGCTGGCGTTGGTTCGCGTGGACCGCCGCGCTGGAGGGTGGCGTGGTCTACGCCACGGGCCGTGCCACGACAGCGGACCGCGAACGCGACGAAGCCCTGCGCAAGTCAGAAGAGTCACTGCGTCAGTCACAGAAGATGGAAGCCGTGGGGCAGCTGACCGGTGGGCTGGCACACGACTTCAACAACCTGCTGGCCGCCATCTCCGGCAGCCTGGAGCGTTTGCGAAAACGCATCGCCACCGGCGACACCGCCGACGCGATGCGCTATGTGGACATGGCGCAGGGCGCCAGCCGGCGCGCCGCCTCGCTGACCCACCGACTGCTGGCCTTCTCACGCCAGCAAACGCTGGACGCCAAGCCGCTGGCACTCGGCAAACTGGTTGCCGGCATGGCAGAACTGCTGCAACGTGCGATCGGCCCGGCGGTCGAGCTGGATGTGGTCACGTCGGCAGACCTGTGGATGGTGGTGGCCGATGCCGGCCAGGTCGAGAACGCGCTCTTGAACCTGTGCATCAACGCCCACGACGCGATGCCCGACGGCGGCAAGATCACGGTCGAAGCCGTCAACCGCTGGATCGACGAGCGCACCGCGGCCAACGAAGGGTTCGACGCCGGTGCCTATGTGGCGCTGTGCGTCAGCGACAACGGCTCCGGCATGGCGCCCGCGGTGGTGGCCCGCGCCTTCGACCCGTTCTACACCACCAAGCCGATCGGCATGGGCACGGGGCTCGGCTTGTCGATGGTCTATGGCTTTGCGCGCCAGTCGGGCGGCCATGCCCGCATCTATTCCGAACCCGGCAGCGGCACGATGGTCTGCGTCTATCTGCCGCGCCGCGACGGCATCGACCTGTCTGCCGCCCGCGACCCGGCCGGAGTTTCAGGCACCGCGTCGGCCGAAGCTGCTGCCACGGTGCTGCTGGTGGACGACGAAGAGGCGGTGCGCACGCTGTTGGCCGAGGTGCTGACCGAACTGGGCCACCGCGTGCTGGAAGCATCCGACGGCAGCGAAGCGCTGGCGCAACTGCAGAAGCCGGAGCGCATCGACCTGCTGATCACCGACGTGGGACTGCGCGGCAACATCAACGGCCGCCAGGTGGCCGATGCAGCCCGCGGCACCCGCCCCGACTTGCAGGTGCTCTTCATCACCGGCTACGCAGAAAGCGCCGTCTTCAGCCACGGCCATGTCAACAAGGGCATGAACGTGATGACCAAACCGTTCCACCTGGACGACCTGGCCACCCGCGTGCAGCGCCTGATCCACCAGGCGCACAACCCGGACGGAGACAGCGGGAATCCCGACACCCGCTGACGAAGCCGAATTGCGCGAGTGAAGCGCAGCGCTGTCCAACCGAGAAGAGCCGCGGAATCGGCTTCGCCGGGCCGCAGGCGAACGCCCCCTAGGGGGGCAGCGACCGTCAGCGAGCGTGCGGGCCGTTATTTCACCCAGGTATTG
>JBDSMV010000027.1:0-8267 GCA_039915715.1 Rubrivivax sp.
CAGCGAGTCAGTTGACGAAGCGCTGGAATACCAGCGCCGACCCCGGCTCTGCGCTTCTCGCCATCGCAGACGCCCCCCGGCCGGGCACCGCCTGCAGCGGAGCCAGCGTTGGTGGTGGGGTGAGGGGAGGTATGGCACGGGCGCGGCGAGAACGCGATCGCCTCGCGGTCCTTTTTTAGACACCCTACAGCCGCCGCTCGCAAAGCCGCGTCCGGGCAGGCCGCGGCGCGCATAAAGCCCTGGCGCCGAGCACGGGAGGTTCCGCGGCCCGCGCGCGAAGCGCGCTTCGTCATCTGACTCGTTGCGGGTGTCTGAGCGCAGAGAGCGCAGCGAACGAAGCGAGTTCCGCAACGGGGCCACGGAACCGGAGAGCGCAGGGCATTCCAGCCGTTCAGGCGAGAACGCCAGGGCAGCGCGCGGAGGCCTGCCCGGTCGCGGCTTTGCCCGCCACGAACCAACGCATGCAATCACACCAAACCACAGACCTCAGCGCCGTCGGGAAAGGTTCACGACGCAGCCAACGCAGCCTCCAATGCCACCACCCGAGCCGCCTGAATTGCCGCTCCGATCGCCGGCCCCTTGCGCCCGCGCTCAGCTGCATCAGCGGCGACCGCCGCGGTGTCGATAGCCAGCGCCGCAGACAACATCCGTGGCAGTCGGTCCTCAGGCGGGTAGGGCAGGTGCTCGCGCCCAGTGCGGCCCTTCGCATCGCAAGCACAGGCCTGCAACACCAGTGGAAAACGCGCCGGCCGCCGCAACGCATCGCAGCGCTCGAACAGGCGCAACAGCGCGCCTGCACCCAAGATGCCGCTGGCATGGATGTGGCCGTGTTCACGCGCCACCACATCGGCCAGCTCGCGGCAGTCGGTGGGCACGCGCAGCCGCTCGGCCAACGTGTGCGCCAGCTTCGCACTGCGGGCTTCGTGGCCGATGTGGCGCGGCAGCACATCGGCCCGGGTCGTGCCCTTGCCCAGGTCATGGCACAGGCAGGCCCAGCGCACCGACAGCGGCGCGTCGACCGCCGCGGCTTGGTCCAGCACCAGCATCAGGTGCACACCGGTGTCGACTTCGGGGTGGTGTTCTGGGCTTTGGGGCACGCCCCACAAGCGGTCGACTTCGGGCAGCAGGCGCCGCAGCGCACCGCAGTCCCGCAACACATCGAACAGTCGGCTCGGGCGGCCGGCCATCAACCCGCGCGACAGTTCCTGCCACACGCGTTCGGGCACCAGGTGGTCGACTTCGCCTTCGTCGACCATGCGACGCAACAGCGCCATCGTCTCGGGCGCGACGCTGAAGTCGGCGAAGCGGGCTGCCAGCCTCGCCACGCGCAGCAGCCGCACGGGGTCTTCGACGAACGCATCGGAAACATGGCGCAACACCCGCGCTTGCAGATCGCGCTGACCACCATGCGGATCGATCAGGCTGCCGTCTGGCGCCTGGGCGATGGCGTTGATGGTCAGGTCGCGGCGCGCCAGGTCTTGCTCCAGCGTGACATTGGCTGCGGCGTGAAACGTGAAACCGCGGTAGCCGTGCCCCGACTTGCGTTCGGTGCGTGCCAGTGCCACTTCTTCGCCGGTGTCGGGGTCGATGAAGACCGGAAAGTCCTTGCCGACCGGTTTGTAGCCCAGCGCCAGCATGGCGTCGGGCGTGGTGCCGACAGCGACCCAATCGCGGTCGGCAGCCGGCAGGCCCAACAGTGCGTCGCGCACCGCACCGCCGACCACATAGCGTTGCACGGTCAGCTCGGGCTGGCGGCGTTCGGAACTGCGGGTATCGGCTGCCGGTCGCTGCCGCGATACGGTTCCTCGAAGTCGAGAAAGTCGTCTTCGGCCAGCGCATCGCGGATCCAGGCCGCCACGCCCTCGGCGGCGCAGACGCGCTGCACATAGTCGCCGGCAGCGGCGGACAGTGGCAACGCATACGTGCGCAGCCGCATGCACACCGGGGCGTACATGGCATCGGCGGCGCCGAAGTCTCCAAACAGGAAAGGACCGCCGCTGCTGGCCAGGGCTTCGGCCCAGATCGCTTCGATGCGCGCCACATCGGCAGCCACGTCGGGCTGGGTGGCCCAGATGCGTTCGCCGACCTGCGCCAACGAGGCTTCGATGTTCATCGGGCAGTGGCTGCGCAACGCGCCGAAGCCGGCATGCATCTCGGCGCAGATGCTGCGGGCCCGGGCCCTGGCGTGCTTGTCGCGCGGCCAGACGCCGGCTTCGGGGTGCGTCTCGTGCAGGGTTTCGACGATCGCCATCGTGTCCCACACCGAATGACCGCTGTCGACCAGCACCGGCACCTTGCCCGCGGGGCTGACCTCGGCCACCGCCTGCCTGAAGGCCGAGCCGGGGGCGAAGTCGAAACGCAACTTCATCTCATCGAAGGGAATGCCCAACTGCTGCATCAGCACCCAGGGACGCATCGACCACGACGAATAGTTCTTGTTGCCGATCACGAGTTGCATGGCGGTGGCCTTCGATGGCAGTCAGTTGTCGCGGCCGATATCGGCGCGCCAGCGGTTGAATCTTCCGGCCGCCGATTTGCCGCCCAGGTAGCCGGGTGCGATGGCAGCCAGCGCGGTCGGCGTGATGCCCAGTTCTGCAAGCCCGGGATGGTTGCCGGTGGCGGTGTTCGGCTGCTGCATCGACTTCAGGTTGTCGCGCGACATCAGCGGCTCGCCGGGCAGCAATTCCATGAAGCCGGCCTGCATGCGGCCGAGCGAGTCCGGCAACGCGATCTGCGGCCGCTCATGGCCAGCCCAACGGCCAGCCGACGCCACCAGTTCCGACAGCGTGTAGACATCCGGCCCGGCCAGTTCGTAGACGCGGCCGATGCTGTCCGGCTGGTCCAGGCAGCGCACGATGGCGCTGGCCACGTCTTCGACCCACACCGGCTGGAATTTCGCATCGCTGCCGGCCAACGGCAACAGCGGTGCGAAGGCCTGTAGCTTGGCGAACAAATTCAGAAAGCTGTCGCCGGCACCGAACACCACCGACGGCCGCAGCAGCGTCAGGTCGAGTCCGGCCGCCTGCAGCACCGATTCGCCTTCGGTCTTGCTGCGCAGATAGTCCGAAGGCGCATTCGGCCCCACCCCCAGCGCGCTGACATGCACCAGCCGCTTGACCCCTGCCAGCTTGCAGGCTGCCGCCAGCCGCCGCGGCAACTCGACATGCACCTTGTGAAACGCGTCGCGGCTGCCATGCAGGATCGCCACCAGGTTGACGACCGCGTCGGCGCCGGGCAGCAGGCGCGACAGGTCGGCGTCGTCATGCACATCGGCCTGCCGAACCTCGATCGTCGGCAGCAGGCGCAGCTTGTCGGCGCGCTTCCAGCGGCGGGTCGAAACGACGATGCGGCCGGCGCCGCCGCTGCGTTCGAACAAGCGTTCACAAACCGACTCACCGATGAATCCGGTGCCACCCAGAACCAGGACGCGGTTCATCGCAGGGCTCCGCATGGGGTGTACCGTGCAGCGGGGCTGCGCAAGGCGCAACCGGCGCGGCGGGTGTCGGTCGAGATCATCATGGAAGGTCCTTGTCGGGAGGGGTGGCGCCGCGGGCCAGCGGGCCGATCGGTGCACCCAGCCGTTGCTTCAGCGAAGGCCCGGCAATGCCCAGGCGTTCGGCATAGAAGACGCTGTTGGACAGCACCTTCTTGACATAGTCGCGGGTCTCGGAGAACGGGATGCTTTCGGCGAATGCCGCCGGTTCCATGATGGCGCCCCCTTCGCGCCAGCGCCGCGGCCGTTTCGGGCCTGCGTTATAGCCGGCCGTGGCAAGTGCCGCCGAGCCGCCGAAGTCGTCCAGCACGCGCTTGTAGTACGACGCGCCCAGCAGCAGGTTCATGTCCTGGTCGTTGATCATCGAGCGGTCGTAGGGCACGCCCAGCTTGCGCGCCATCCAGCGCGCCGTGGCCGGCATCAACTGCATCAGCCCGGACGCACCGGCACCCGAACGGATGTCGGTGATGAAGCGCGACTCCTGGCGGATCAGGCCGTACATCAGCGAGGGGTCCAGGCCCACTTCCTTGCCCTTGGCTTCGATCGCCTTGCGAAACGGCAGCGGAAAGCGCTGCGTCACGTCGACCTCGGTCCTGGTGCGTTCGCTGGTGTTGATGCAGCGGTCCCAGACCTGGCGTTCGCACGCCCAGGCGGATGCGATCAGCAACTGTCGCTCGTCGAGGCCGCGCAACGAAAAGTTCCATTCCCGAACGCCTTCGCTTCGCAGCCCGCTGTCGATCAGCCGCAACCCGCGCCCCAGGCCCGCCTGGCTGCGAACGGCCTCGCGCTCGGCCACGGTCGGCGGCGACGGTGGTGCCGGCAGGGGTGTGACGCGACCCAGGTCTTCGGAAGCAAGGCGGCCGTAGAAGTCGAGTTGCGGCGCGATCGATGCCAGCGCCTGCCGCGCCACGGCACGTGCACCGTCGCCATCGGTGCCGGGCAGGGCCAGCGCGGCGGTCGCCCGGGCCTTCCAGTAGACCCAGGCGGTGTCCTGCTGTTCGGTCGGGCTCATCGCGCCGATGGCCTGCTGCACCAGGGTCCAGCGGGCGGTGGTTTCGGCTGCAGTGCGCGGGCCTTCGCGCAGGGCGGCGCGCACATGCCAGGCCAGCAGGTCGTCGCTCCAGGGCGGTGGTGCCGGCAGCTGCGTGGGGCCAGGCTTCGAGGTCGCATTCCAGATCGTCCAGCCCTCGCGGGCCCAGTCGGCGGCCAGTGGTTGTTGCTTGATGGCAGCCTGCTTGCCGATCTGGGCCCAGGCGGCGGCGGCGTCGCTGGCCGGCAGCCGTGCGGCGCCCAGCCTCTGCACCAATCCGGCGGCTTCCTGCGGGTCATCGGCGGCGTCGCGCATCAGTGCCAGCAGGGTCAGCTGCACGCCGTCGGCGCCGAGCCCGGCCGGGCGCTGGTTGAGGAACTTGACGGGGTTCGTCAGCAGTTCGCCCACCTGCTTCGATGTTCCATCCCCCAGCAGGGCGGCTGCGCCGCGCGCCAGCCGCAGCCGGTTCATCTCGACTGCCGTTCGCGTCACCCGCCAGATGTCGGCGCGCTTGAGGACGCCATCGGCCAGCAGTGTGCTGGCCATCAGCAGGCAGCCGTCGTCGGCGTCGCGCTGCGCGGCCAGGGCGTCGCGTGCGGTTTCGCGTGCGGTCTCTCGCGCAATGTCACGTCCCACTTCGCGCGCTGGTCTGGGACCATCCAGGTGCTGCGCCAGCAGGGCATAGCAGGTGACCTCGCGGTCATCGTTCATGCGAAAGCGCGGAAACTCGGTGCGCAGGTTGGCCCAGTCGCGGCGCTTGCCCAGTTCCAGCAGCCAGTCGTTGCGCAGCCGGTCTTCGACATAGGTGCCTGGCCAGCGGGCATAGAAGGCGTCGAGCTCGGGCTGCTGCGCTTGCGGCAGGCGGTTCTGCAGTTCCCAGTAGTCGACCCACAGTGCCAGCGGATGGGCCGCAGCCGTGACCGTGGCGCGTGCAGCAGCCAACTGAGCGGCATTGCCTTTGCGCAACGCTTCGCGCGCCTGGACGATCGGCTCGTCCGTGGTCTGGGCCTGCAGTGGCAGTGCCGCGGTGGTCAGAAGGGCAGCCGACAGCAGCGCTGCACGGGCACTGACCGCAACCGCGGCAACACCCGGAAATCGGGGCTTGTGAGAGAACGGATTCATGGCAGCGAATCTAGCGCAATGCACCGCCGCGGCGGGCCCTGTGCTGCCGGTGCAGCCGGTCCGTGCGGCACTCTTGTGGCACCTTGGCCCGGAACTGGCGCCACGCTCGACCCTCTGCAGGCACTACGGGCCTGCCCGGAGCCACACTGCTGCACCTGCGCACGACAATGCGCCCCATGAGCCTGCCCATGCCGCCCCTGGAGCCGTCGCGTGACAAGAAGGTGCTGCGGCGCCAGTTGCAGGCCGAACGCCAAGACCTCGTGGACCGCCACCTGCGGGCCATGCAGCTGCAGGAAGTGCTGCGCGTCTGGCTGGTCAAGCGAGAAGAACCCGCCATCGGTGCCTACTGGCCGATCAAGGGCGAGTTCGACGCGCTGCCGGCGCTGTTCCGCTGGTCCGAGGCCGAGGGCGGGCGCCGCATCGGGCTGCCGGTGGCCGACAAGACCACCAAGCAGCTGCGATTCCACACCTGGTATCCGGGCTGCGAGATGGAAGAAGACGCCTACGGCATTCCGAAACCCAAGGACACGCCGGTCTTCGAGCCTGCGCTGTTGCTGGTGCCCTGCGTCGGCTATGGCCCGCGCGGTCTGCGGCTCGGCTATGGCGGCGGGTTCTACGACCGCAGCCTGGCTGCGCTGCAGCCCAAGCCTTTCACGGTGGGCCTGGCCTACACCCACGGTCATGTGCCCTGGCTCGACGCGGAAGCGCACGACATCCCGCTGGATGCGATCCTGACCGAGGACGGTGTCGCCTGGGAAGCCTGAAGCTGCTTGCATACTCGGGTGACGAACCCGACCCGGAACGTTCGGCCACCCACGCTCGACCACCCCATGAAGACCCGATGAACATCTGCCAGTCGCTGACCGCCGTCTCGACCCTCGCACTGCTGGTTGCCGCCACGCCCGCACGCGCCGCCGATGGCCTGATCGAGATCAAGAGCCCGCACAGTCCCAAGGCCACCATGGACAAGCTGGAAGCCGCGGCCAAGGAAAAGGGGCTGACCGTGTTCGCGCGCATCGACCACGCTGCGGGTGCAGCCAAGGTCGACAAGATCCTGCGGCCCACCGAGTTGTTGATCTTCGGCAACCCGCAAGGCGGTACGCCGTTCATGGAATGCGCGCAGACCGTGGGCATCGACCTGCCGTTGAAGGCGGTGGTCTGGGAAGACGCCGGCAAGCAGGTCTGGCTCGGCTACAACGACCCGGCCTGGATCGCCAAGCGCCACGGCGTCGCCACCTGCCCGGTGGTGACGAACCTGTCGAAGGCGTTGTCGGGGATGGCGCAGGCAGCAACCGCTCCTTGACGGGGCGTCACTTTGCAGGCGTGATGCGCCGACAAATCTCCAGCGACAGTGCCGACTGGTTCAGCGTGTAGAAGTGGATGCCTGGCGCGCCGCCAGCGATCAGGCGTTCGCACAGGCGGCTCACGACCTCGATGCCGAATTCGCGCACCGACGCGGCGTCGTCCAGATAGCCCTCCATCTTCAGAGCCACCCAACGCGGGATCTCGATGCCGTCGCGGGCCGCGAACTGCGCGATGCGAGCGTAGTTGTGGATCGGCATGATGCCGGCCACGATCGGCACCGTCACCCCCAGCTTCTTCACTTCGTCGACGAAGTGGAAGTAGGCGTCCGGGTTGAAGAAAAACTGGGTGATGGCGCGGTCGGCGCCGGCTTTCACCTTGTCGGCGAAGTGCCCCAGATCACGCTGCACATAACGCTGCTGCGGGTGGTACTCAGGGTAGGCCGCGACCTCGATGAACCAGTCGCTGCCCTGCGTCTCGCGGATGAAGCGAATCAGGTCGGCGGCATAGCGGAACTCACCCGGCGTGGCGGTGCCACTGGGCAAATCGCCACGCAGCGCCACCAAACGCTTGATGCCTTGCGCGCGGTAGGTGGCAAGGATCTCGGCGATGCTGTCTTCGGTGCTGCCGACGCACGACAAATGCGGCGCGGCATCATGGCCCAGCGCCGCAATCTGCTTCACGGTCGCCAGCGTCTTGTCGCGCGTGCTGCCACCGGCGCCATAGGTCACGCTGAAGAATTCGGGGCCGAGCGCGGCCAGGTCACCCACCACGGTGTTGAGCTTGTCGCTGCCGACGGGGGTGTTGGGGGGAAAGAACTCGAAGCTGATCGGAAGTGAGTGCTGCAAACGCTTACTCCAGGTGTGGCAGATAGTCTGCTGCTGCGTCGTTCAGTTTGGCGTCGAAAGTAATCAGCGGTGCCTTCAGCGAGCCCGCCAGCCACAAGTACGCGGCGTCGTAGGCCGACAATTGAAAACGGCTGGCGACACTCGCCATGGCTTCGGCAGGAACCGGGTGCAGGTCGATCCGCTGCTGCGCGAACTCGCGCAGCGCCCGCTCGATATCCACCGCGTCGACTCCGCTGCGCCGCTTGCTGACAACCACATTGGCGAACTCATAGGCCAAGATCGTCGGTGCGTGCATGCCCTTGTCGCGCAGCAACGCAGCGGCCTTTTGTGCGGCCGGTTCGTTGAAGACCAGAGCCACCCACACGCTGCAATCGATGACCACCGGCGCCCGCAAATAGCGTGCCGCCGGGGGTTCGGCCACATACAGCACGCGGTCGGGGGACAAGGGCGAACCTTCGCTCATCGCGAATCT
>JBDSMV010000060.1:0-12103 GCA_039915715.1 Rubrivivax sp.
GTGTCGGCGTGTGCGGCCAGAAGTTGTCGGTAGAGCGCCAGCCGTTCGCTGGCATCGCTGGGCGGCGTGACGACCCTGACTTCGTTGCCGGTCTGCCTCGCCCAGTCCTGCGCGCCAGAACGGCAGAGGTCGGACTCGATCCCGACGCCGGTGCACGAGATCGTCAGCACCGCGGCCCTGACCGCACCGGCAAGACAAACGCCGATCCCGGAGGCGAGCAGCGGCAACCAACGTAACCCGATTCGCGCCAGTGAAGTTGCGAGCGGCGTGAACAACCGCGCGGTCTGAAGATTCGGTTAGCAAGGGCCGGGTTTCGAACGAGTCGCAACGACATTCCAGTTTAGGGGTCTTGTAAGCACCGGAGCATCAGGGCGATAGATCCATCGCAACAGCGTCCAGTGCCGCGCTGCCTACACTCGTGCCATGAACGAGACCGTGACATTGACGCGCTATGCGATGGCCTATGGCGCCGCCCTTCTGGTGATGGGCGTGCTGGACGCGCTTTGGCTCGGGTGGGTCGCAAAGGACTTCTATGCGCAGCACATGGCTGGCCACCGCGCGGAGTCGGTGCAACTGCTGCCGGCGGCGCTGTTCTACTTCGGCTATCCGGTGGGTCTGGTGTTCCTGGCCCTCTATCCGTTGCCCGAATCGATGGCCGGCGCCGTCTTGCGTGCCGCCGTGGTGGGCCTGACGGCCTATGGGGTCTACGACCTCACGAACCTCGCGACGCTGCGCGACTGGAGTGCGCGGATGGCAGCGGTGGACGCTGTCTGGGGCGGGTGCGCCAGCGCCGTGGCGGGTGCGGCCGCCTATTGGGTGCTGCGCCGCGGCTGACACTGCCGCCGCCCAGGCAGGCCGCGATTTCAAGCCCGATCGGAGCTGCCCTGCAGCACGGTCGCATCGCTTCCGCTGCCGCCATTCGCTGGTGACTCGGACGGGTCATCGACGCCCACAACTTCGGGCTGTCCCGGCACCCAGGCTTCAATCGATGCACCCTTGCCTGGACTCGATTCGATGCGCATCCGCCCACCCTCTGATTCGACCCGGTAGCGCATGCCCCGCAGCCCATGCGATGCGATCGTCGACGCGGTCGGGTCGAAGCCGCGGCCGTTGTCACGCACCCGGATGCAGGCGCCACCGTCGTCGACCTCCAGCAGGCTGATCTGGACCAACGTAGCTTGTGCGTACTTGGCGATGTTGGTCAGCGACTCTTGCACCAGGCGATAGACGGTGATTTGCGCGCTGTCGGACAGTCGCACCGTATGGAAATCGATGTCGACCTTGATGTCCGACCGCGACGCGAACTCCCGGGCCTGGATCTCGAGGGCCGGCACCAGTCCCAGATTGCTGAGCGAAGACGGACGCAGGTTTTCGATGATGTTGCGCTTCAGCGAAATGCCTTTGTCGATGGTGGCATTCAGGTGTCCCAGGCGTTCCATGGCTTCGGGGCCCAGCGGAGCCATGCTGCGCTTCAAGCGCGCCGCATCGAGCTTGGCCGCGGTCAGCAACGCGCCCAGTTCATCATGCAGTTCGCGCGCCAGAAGGCTGCGCTCGTCCTCTCGGGTCCACTCCAGGTGCGACGCCAGGTCGGTGAGTTCGCGCGTGCGGCGCTGGACCTCGCTGTCGAGTTGATCGCGTTCACGCTGCAGCGCCTGGTTGTGCGACTCTTGCGCGTCTTCGAGGGTGGCGGTCTGGCGCTGATACAGAAACAGTGCCAGCAGACCCAGCGCCGCCATCGCATTGACCCCGATGCGGTTGATGGTGAAAGTGTCGACCAGTTCGTCGCGCGAGGCCGCAACTCGCTGGTCCTCGATCTGAAACAACGCGTCGGCCGATTCACGCACGGTCTCCATCTTTTCGCGCCCGATGTCCGACATCATCAGGTCCAGGGCGGCCTCGCGCCGCCCGCGGGCAACGATCTCGATGGTCTGCGCCAGTTCGGACAGCTTCGACAAACCACTTTCGTGAAGGCGGTTCGCGGTTTCCTTGGCGATTGCGTCGTTTGCGTAAGACGGGTTCAGGCCTTCAAGAATCGTCTGCACTTGGCCCACAGAAGCGTTGTAGGGCTCCAGGTATTCGACCCGCCCGGTGAGCAGGTAACCCCGCTGGCCGGTCTCCGCGTCTAACAGCAGGCGCAAAATCTGCCGGGCCTGCGCGCGCTGCACGGCATGCGACGAGGCTTCCGACAGCGTCGTTTTGCTGCGGTGAAAGGCCATCTCGTTGATGACTACCACCACCAGCGTCGCAAGGACCACGAGCGGCAGCACGAGACGGCGCCGCTGATGCACAAAGAGGATCAGCGGGTCGATCATCGCGGGCTATCGGAGGTGCGGGTCAGGGCGCGGCGGTCAGCCCACGTGCCTGTCACCCCAATGCCCCGGGCCGCGTGTCGCCCGCCAACTGCGTGCAATAAGCGATCAGCTCTTCGAGTTCCTGCGACTTGTCGAAAACGCGGTCGGCACCCAGCGCTTCGCAGGTACGACGGATGTCGTCGGTGGCGTAGTTGGTCAACACCACGCGCTTGCCGCGCAGGCCCGCCTGCCGCACCAGTTTCAGGACGCCGAGACCCGATCCACCCTTCAGAAAGATGTCGATGATCATCAGATCGCAGTCGCGGCCGTCATCGGTCAACCACCGCACCGCGCTGGCTTCGTCCGCTGCCGTTCCCACCACCTGCACAGCGGTAAATTCCTCGAGGGTTTCGATCAGCCCGTCACGGATCAGCGGGCTGTCTTCGACGATGAACGTCTTTACGGACTGCATCGGTGCGCGTCGCTTACAAAAAACAAATCGGCGCACAGGCGCCGATTGAGGAGTTGGATATCGCGGCTCCGCCTGGGCCGCAAGCAACGGGCCCGGCGCCGCGCGCACACACACATTGCGCGCGGGTGCTGCTGTGTCGGGGGTGCCTGCGAGATGGCGTCATGGCAGCGCGGTGGGTCAGGACCGGTCAGCGGGTAAGCCAGTCACTCAACTCGTCGGCGTGCTCTTCTTCGTCGGTCAGGATCTGCTCCAGCATGCGCCTCGTGGTGGGATCCTTGTCGCCGATCAGGTCGATGGTCTGGCGATACACCTCGACGGCAATGCGTTCAGCCGTGAGGTTGGCTCGGATCATCGCGTTCAGCTCCAGTGACTCATCGTATTCAGCGTGGCTCCGGTCCTGCAGGGTCCTGGGGGTGAAATCGGGTTCGCCGCCCAGTTGCACGATGCGTTCGGCGATACGGTCGGCATGGGCCAGCTCTTCGTTGGCATGAACCAAAAACTCTTCGGCAATCTTCGGCGATGCCAGGCCCGTGGCAGTGAAGTAATGACGTCGATACCTCAGCACGCAGGTGAGCTCGGTCGCGAGTGAATCGTTGAGCAGCCTCAGGATGTCATCGCGCCACGGGCCTGCGGCCTGGGTCACCGCGCCGTCGTCGAGGTTCTGCTTGGCGCGGTCGACAGCTGCCTGGTCAATGGTCAGGCGTTTGTGTTCTGCGGCGGGGGTTTTGGTGCTGGACATCGATATTCCTCGTGATGGGCGACTGAAGAGGGGACCGTCAGGACTTGGGGACGACGGCGGCGGGGTGCGGCAGGAACCAACTCTCCACAGCCACCGATTGGCGATTCAGGCTGACCGCTGCGCCTGCGGTCCCTGCGGGAGCGGCAACACCCGGTGTCGCAACACGGTGGCCGACTCCCGCAACCCGCTCAACCGAAACGCCGTGAGCGATCCCGCCCGCGTCCAGGAGCACCAACGCAGCAGACGCAGCAAAAGCCATCGCAGCAGTTGCGAAGGGCAAGGACGAGGGGTGAATGAACATGCGAACGACCGGCGGATAAGGCTAACGCAAGCTTAGGGGTCGCAGATGGCACTTCCCTTAGGTAGGCTGCGCCTTGCAGTGTCAGACAGCACCGACAACGCTGCGTGCATGATCGCCGGCTTAAGATTCGCCCGCGCCGACCTGCGCAGCGCATGGCGCGCCATCAACTTTTGGGACCAAATGATGATTCGAGTTGGCATCGTGGACGACCACGCCGTGGTGCGTGCCGGGCTCAAACAGTATTTGTCCGAGCATGTCGACATTCGCGTGACCGGTGAGGCCGCCAACGGCCGCGAAGCGCTGGAACTGGTGAGAGGTGGCGAGGTCGACGTGTTGTTGATGGACCTGTCGATGCCTGAGTCCGGCGGCGTCGACGCGCTTTCGGCCATCAAGGCGCGATTCCCGGACTTGGCGGTTCTGATCCTGAGCGGCTTTCCGGAATCGCACTACGCGACGACGCTGCTGCGACAGGGGGCCAGCGGCTACCTCAACAAGGAGTGCGACCCCGAAGAGATCGCTACTGCGATCCGAACCGTGGCCCGCGGCCGGCGCTACATCACCGCCGGAGTGGCCGAAATGCTGGCCGATGGGCTGGCCGGAGACAGCCGCCCGGCCCACGAAACCCTGTCCGAGCGCGAACTTCAGGTGTTCTTGAGACTGGCCAAAGGCGAAACCATAGGCGCAATGGCCGAGAGCATGTTCCTGAGCGTGAAGACGGTCAGCACCTACCGCACCCGGGTGCTGGAAAAGCTGCAGTTGCACACCAACAGCGATCTGACCTATTACGCATTGAAAAACGGCCTGATCCAGTAAGGGATCAGGCCGCGATGCGGAGCGACGATGGTCTGAAACTCAGCGCCCCGCCACGGGGGTGGATATCAACGGGTCAGCGGTCGCGCCAATAGCGCCGACTGCCTCCGATGGCCAGCAGGCCGGCGATCAACGCACCTGCCGCTGCGGCGATCACCATTGCCTTGACAGGTTCGTTGCGCACATACCGCTGGGTTCGCAGACTGACTGCACCGGCTTCACTGCGCATCGTGTCGGCTGCGTCCCGAGCCGAGCGAGCGCCGCGCTCCCACCACTCACGGGCCGTCTCGCGGGCCAGCTGGGCACGGCGCGATCCGGCTGCTGACAGATCGTCCAACTCGTCGCTGGCATGTTTCAGGGCATCCATCGCTGTGCGACGGTCACTGCGGCGTAGCAGGGATTTCATGGGCTTTCTCCTCCGTACGGGTTTGTGAAAAGGGGTCATCTCGTGCTGTCTGGAAGCATAGGGCAGCGGTCGAGAAGGGTCTGGCAACGCAAGGTTGCGCCACCTCAGGGAATCTACCTGCCGCGCACCATATTGACGATGAACGCAATCACTGCCAAAACCAGGAATACCACGAACAACACCTGCGCAATGCCCGCGGCGCCGGCAGCGATGCCAGAAAAACCGAACACCGCGGCGATCAGCGCGATGACGAAGAAGACGATGGCGTAGTGCAGCATGGTGATCCTCCAGTAGGTCAAGTTGATTGGCTTGCGAGCCCGTGCCGGGAGCATCAGCGAGTGGCACAGCAGCAGGACCAAGTGACGGTGACTTCGTGGCGTCGGAAGCTGCATCCATAAGCTGTAGGACATCGGCACCATGCAGCGATCAGTTGCCACCACCCGCGTCCGCACCAAAGCGCACTTCGACCCGCAGACCGCCCAACGTGTCTGACGCCAGCAACCCGAGCGTGGCGCCGTGCAGATCGGCGATCGACTTCACGATCGGCAGGCCCAGCCCACTCCCGCATGCCTCGGGGCTTGCAGCAGGCTCGCCGCGACCACCGCTCCAATCTACAACCGAATGGGCGTCGCTGCCGAGCACCCGGTAGAAGCGGTCCAGAACCCGGGCGCGCTCGGCCTCGGGGATGCCGGGGCCGCTGTCGTCCACTTGCAGCGTTGCGCCTCCGCTTCCCGCCCGCAATGCAACGTCGATGCGCCCTCCCGCTGGCGTGTGGCGCAGCGCGTTGTCCAGGAGGTTGCGCAGCAGGATGCGCAGTGCTTCGGGATGAGCGGGCCAGGCGATGTCGTCGATGACGGTTGCGCCCAGGTCGACCCGGGCACGATCGGCCTGCTCCGCCGCGTCGGCCACCGCCTGGCGAACGATGGGACCCAAAGCGACCGGTTGCGCCGCTGTGCCGGCTGCGGCGCTGGCTTGCTGACGAGCCAGCGCCAGCAACTGTTCGACCAGGCGGGTGGCGCGGTCGATGCCGGCGGCCAGACGCTGCACCGCAACGGCCCGGGTGGTGTCGTCGACAGCGCGCTGCAGCGCATGCACCTGCAACTTCAACGCGGCCAGCGGCGATCGCAGTTCGTGGGCTGCATCGGCAACGAAGTTGGCCTGCGCATCGAAGGCACGCCGCACGCGCGCGAACAAGGCATTGAGTTCCAGCACCAGCGGTTGGATCTCGGCCGGCAATCCGTCGGCTGACACTTCGTCCAGCGCATCGGCCTCGCGCGCCGCCAACTGCCGCTGCACGCGCGACACCGGCGCCATCGACGCACTGACCACCCACCAGACGGCCAACATCAGCAAGGGCGCTGCCAGAGCGATCGGCAGCGCCGTGCGCAGCGCCAGGGCGCCGGCCATGGCGCGCCGCACCGCCATGTCCTGCGCCACCTGGATGATTCGGGTTCGGGTCTGCATCGAGAACACCCGATAGCTGCCGCCGCGGGCCCGCACGTCGGTGAATCCGAGCACTGCGCGCTGCGGCAGGGCGGTGCGCGATGCCGATTCAAACACCCGAATGCCGTCGACGGTCCAGACCTGGACCACGAATTCGAAGTTGGGGTCGGGCCCGTCCTCGGCAGTTGGTGCGCCGGGCACCACCGGCAGCCCCGACCGCAGCGCCAGCGCCATCTGCTGCATCTGGTAGTCGAAGATCTGGTCCGCCTCGGCCCGCGCCGTGCGGTAGGCAAGGGCCACCTGCAGCAGCGCGGTCAACACGATCGCCCCCAGGATGAACCACAGCAGCCGAGCCCGCAGCGAACGGGGCGCAAGGGCGCCGAACCTTGAAGGCGCTGGCGCGGATGGCGTCGCCGTCATCGTTCGACTCGGTAGCCGACACCGCGCACGTTGCGGATCAGCTCGGCACCCAGCTTGCGGCGCAGGCCGTGAATGTAGACCTCGACCGCATTGCTCTGCACCGATTCGCCCCAGCCATAGAGCTTGTCTTCGAGCTGGGCCCGCGACAGCACCACGCCGGGCCGCGCCAGCAGCGGCTCCAGCACCGCCCATTCGCGGCCTGACAGTTCCACCGGCAAGCCGTCGACACTGGCCTGCCGGGTGGTCGGGTTGAGCCGCACGTTGCCATGCTCGTAGACCGGCTCCCCCCTCCCTGCGGCTCGACGCAGCAGCGCGCGGATGCGCGCCAGCAACTCGTCGATGTCATACGGCTTGAGCACATAGTCGTCGGCGCCGGCGTCGAGGCCTTCGATGCGCTGTTGCACCGAGTCGCGGGCGGTGGCGATCAGCACCGGCAGCCGCTGCTTGCGGGCCCGCAAAGCGCGCAGCACCGCGAGCCCGTCCATGCGCGGCAGGCCCAGGTCCAGCAGCAGCAGGTCGTACTCGGCTGTGCGAAGGGCGGTGTCGGCCTGCTGGCCGTCGCGTGCCCAATCGACCGCATGGTGCTCGGCGCGCAGCGCATCAGCCACCGATTCACCAATCATCGTGTCGTCCTCGACCAGCAACAGCCTCATCACCGTGCCGCCCGCTGCCCCGCCATGCCGTGCTCAGAGCCCCAGCCGCGCCGGGTCGCCGCGGCCACGGCGCACGACCTGCGGTTCCTCGCCGGTGCAGTCGACGACCGTGGTGGGCTGCATCGGGCAGGCGCCTGCGTCGAGCACCACCTGCAGCAACTTGGCATAGCGCTCGACGATTTCGTCGGCGTCGTTCAAGGCAATGGTCTCGCCAGCCGGAATCAGGGTGGTGGCCAGTAGCGGCTCGCCCAGCAGTTCCAAAAGGGCCTGCGTCACCGCATGGTCGGGCACCCGCAGGCCGATCGTGCGGCGCGACGGATGCGACAGCCGCCGCGGCACTTCCTTGGTGGCTTCGAGAATGAAGGTGTAGGGCCCCGGCGTGCCCAGCTTCAGCAGCCGGAACTGGCGGTTGTCGACGCGGGCGTAGCTCGACAATTCGCTCAGGTCACGGCACAGCAGCGTCAGGTGATGCTTGTCGTCGACCTCGCGGATGCGCCGCAGCCGCTCAGCCGCCGCCTTGTCGTCCAGGTGGCACACCAGGGCGTAGCTGCTGTCAGTGGGGATGGCAGCAATGCCGCCGCCGCGCACGATCTCCGCGGCCTGTTTCATCAAGCGCGGCTGCGGGTTCTGCGGGTGCACTTCGAAGCGTTGCGACATGGCGCCATTCTGGCGTGGCATCGAACCCGATCCGGGCGCGAACGGTGCAGCTGCTGATCGGACACACCCTACGCTGGATCGGCAATCTGGACGATGTCGGAAACCGGTTTCGGCAGTCACATTGTTTGGCTGCGCCCAACAGCGCCCCCTTGCACCACATTCTGGAGATCCCGCATGAAGATCCTGATGGTTCTGACTTCGCACGACCAACTCGGAGACACCGGCAAGAAGACAGGGTTCTGGCTCGAGGAATTTGCAGCGCCGTACTACGTGTTCAAGGACGCGGGCGCGGATGTCACGCTGGCATCGCCAGCTGGCGGACAACCACCACTGGACCCGGCGAGTGACGAGCCCGATGCCCAGACGAACGCCACTCAGCGTTTCAAAAAGGACTCCGCCTCGCAGCAGGCGCTGGCCCAGACTGAAAAACTCTCGGCCATCGATGGCGCATCGTTCGACGCGGTGTTCTATCCCGGGGGCCATGGCCCGCTGTGGGATCTTGCGGACAGCGCCGATTCAGCCGCGCTGATCGAAGCCACACTGAAGGCCGGCAAGCCGGTGGCGGCGGTGTGCCATGCGCCGGGCGTGTTGCGCGATGTCAAAGCCCCCGACGGCGGTCCGCTGGTCAAGGGCAAGCGCGTCACCGGATTCAGCAATGCCGAAGAAGATGCAGTGGGCTTGTCGAAGGTGGTGCCGTTCCGGGTCGAGGACATGTTGAAGCAGGCCGGTGGCGCTTATGAAAGCGGCGGCGACTGGCAGTCGCATGTGGTCACCGATGGCCTGCTCATCACGGGGCAGAACCCGGCCTCTTCCGAAGCCGCCGCCAAGGCGCTGCTGTCGGCGCTGCGGTAAGAAGAACTCCGGGTCAGGCTGCGACAACCGGAATGTTCGCGATCCGGGCCTGCCATTCGCGCGGGCCGGTCTCGTGCACGCTGACCCCGTTCGAATCCACGGCCACCGTCACCGGCATGTCGATGACGTCGAACTCGTAGATGGCTTCCATGCCCAGGTCCTCGAAGCCGACGACCTTCGCTTGTTTGATCGCTTTGGACACCAGGTAGGCTGCCCCGCCTACCGCCATCAGGTAGGCGCTCTTGTGCTTTTTGATGGCCTCGATCGCCACCGGCCCGCGCTCGGCCTTGCCGATCATCGCGATCAGCCCGGTCTTGGCCAGCATCATCTCGGTGAACTTGTCCATCCGGGTGGCGGTGGTGGGGCCGGCCGGACCGACAGCTTCGTCGCGCACCGGGTCGACCGGACCGACGTAGTAGATGACGCGGTTCTTGAAGCCCACCGGCAGCGGGTCGCCATTGGCCAGCATGTCCTGGATGCGTTTGTGCGCCGCATCGCGGCCCGTCAGCATCTTTCCCGACAACAACAAAGTCTCCCCAGGCTTGAAGCTGGCGACCTGTTCCGGGGTTAGCGTGTCCAGGTTGACCTTGCGACTTTTCTGGTAGTCGGGCGTCCACTGCACATCGGGCCACAGGTCCAGGCTCGGTGCTTCCAGATACGCCGGGCCCGAGCCGTCGAGCACGAAATGCGCATGGCGGGTGGCCGCGCAGTTCGGGATCATCGCCACCGGCTTGCCGGCGGCATGGGTCGGGAAGGTGGCGATCTTGATGTCGAGCACGGTGGTCAGGCCACCGAGTCCCTGGGCGCCGATGCCCAGCGCGTTGACCTTCTCGTAAAGCTCGACGCGAAGTTCCTCGAACTGGTCCTGCGGTCCGCGTTCCAACAGGTCGTGCATGTCGATCGGCTCCATCAGCACTTCCTTGGCCATCAGCATCGCCTTCTCTGCGGTG
Source organism: Rubrivivax sp. (assembly GCA_039915715.1). Classification (GTDB taxonomy): domain Bacteria; phylum Pseudomonadota; class Gammaproteobacteria; order Burkholderiales; family Burkholderiaceae_C; genus Rubrivivax. The sequence continues at coordinate 9,995 of JBDSMV010000060.1, forward strand.
CCGCCGATGCCGATGCCCAGCATGCCCGGCGGGCACCACCCGGCACCCATCGTCGGCACGGTCTTCAGCACCCAGTCGACCAGGCTGTCGCTGGGGTTCAACATCGCGAACTTGCTCTTGTTTTCGGACCCGCCGCCCTTGGCGGCCACGTCGACGCTGACGGTGTTGCCCGGCACGACCGTCATGTGGATCACCGCGGGGGTGTTGTCGCCGGTGTTCTTGCGCGCGAATTGCGGGTCGGCAACGATCGATGCGCGCAACGGGTTGCCGGCGTCCAGATAACCGCGCCGCACGCCTTCGTTAACGGCGTCCTCTACCGAGCCCGGGAAGCCTTCGAAGCGGACGTCCATGCCGATCTTCAGGAACACGTTGACGATGCCGGTGTCCTGGCAGATCGGCCGCTTGCCTTCGGCGCACATCCTGGAGTTGGTGAGGATCTGGGCGATCGCGTCCTTGGCGGCCGGGGCGGCTTCTTTCTCATAGGCCCGAGCCAGGTGGGCGATGTAGTCGGCTGGGTGGTAGTAGCTGATGAACTGCAGCGCGGCGGCCACCGACTCGACGAGGTCGGCATGGCGGATCAGGGTGGTCATGGCGGGCATCGGTGGGGAAGGGTCGTGGTGCGAGTGCACCAGTTTAGCCAGCGAGTGCAGAGCGGACCCAGAGCGGACCCAGAGCGGGCACGTCAACTTGGCAGCGGCCATGACGGTCGGGTGCGTCAGCGGTTTGTCAGAGCAACCGCTTAGCCTCGCAGCCTCTGCGCCGTGGCACCATTGCGGCGACAGCCGCACAGCATTGCACCGTTGACGCACCACAACAAGGAGACATCGACCATGACCACACCGTCCTCCGACCTGCCGACCGAGATCAAGACCCACCAGCCGCCGCCCGAACTGGTCAAGAACGCCACGGTGTCCGGCATGGATGCCTACCGCAAGCTGGCTGCTGCGGCCGAGCAGGATCACGAGGCTTTCTGGGCCGAACGTGCACGCGAATTTTTGGTCTGGAAGACACCCTTCGAGCAAGTGCTGGACAGTAGCGACGCGCCGTTCTTCAAGTGGTTTGCCGACGGCACGCTCAACGTCAGTCACAACTGCCTCGACCGCAACATCGAACGCGGCCTGGGAGAGAAGACCGCAATCATCTTCGAAGCCGACGATGGCACCGTGACCAACGTCAGCTACAGCGCGCTCTTGAAGCAGGTCTGCCGCCTTGCCAACGCGCTCAAGGCGCGCGGCGTCAAGAAGGGCGACCGGGTGGTGATCTACCTCGGCATGAGTGTCGAAGGCGTGGCCGCGATGCAGGCCTGCGCCCGCATCGGCGCGCCCCATTCGGTGGTGTTCGGTGGCTTCAGCGCGCAGAGTCTGCGCGACCGCATCGAGGGCACCGGCGCGGTGATGGTGATCACCGCGGATGAGCAGGTGCGTGGCGGCAAGCATCTGCCGCTGAAGAAGATCGTCGATGAGGCGATTGCGCTCGGCGGCTGCGAATCGGTTCAGAACGTGGTGGTCTACTGCCGCACCGGTGGCAAGGTCGACTGGAACGAGCAGCGCGACCGCTGGCTGCACGAAGAACTGCAGTCGCAGCCCGACACCTGTGAGCCGGAATGGGTCGAGGCCGAGCACCCGCTGTTCCTGCTCTACACCAGCGGCAGCACCGGCAAGCCAAAGGGCGTGCAGCACAGCAGCGGCGGCTATCTGCTGCATGCGGCGCTGACGACGGCATGGACCTTCGACCTGAAGCCCGACGATGTGTTCTGGTGTACGGCAGACATCGGCTGGGTCACCGGTCACAGCTACATCACGTATGGCCCGCTGGCACTCGGCGGCACCGAGGTGGTGTTCGAAGGCATCCCGACCTATCCCGATGCGGGCCGCTTCTGGCAGATGATCGAGAAGCACGAGGTCACGATCTTCTACACCGCGCCGACCGCCATCCGCTCGCTGATCAAGGCGGCCGACAGCGACGAGAAGGTGCATCCGAAGAACTGGGACCTGTCGTCGCTGCGCATCCTGGGCACGGTGGGCGAGCCGATCAATCCGGAAGCCTGGATGTGGTACCACCGGAACATCGGCCACGAGAAATGTCCGATTGTCGACACCTTCTGGCAGA
>JBDSMV010000100.1:0-38691 GCA_039915715.1 Rubrivivax sp.
GCAGCCACAACACGCTGCATTCGACGTTTGACAGCAGGCGCATCCAGATGTCGAAGACCTCGGGGGTGATCTTGTAGCTGTTGTTGAAGCAACAGAACACGAAGCCGGTCTGCGGCAGGCCGAGTTCAGAACGGCTGAAGGCGCGCGACGAAATGGCACGCGCCGCGTCGTTGCATTGGTAGCTGTCCGGCAGCCGCACGATCTGTTCGCTGAAGTGGGGAGTCAGGTCGTCGGGTACCGTGGTGGCGTCGGCCAGCAAGTAGTCCATCTGCGGCAAGCCGCTGGTGCCGGGAAATCCCAAATAGGACACCTGCACCGGTGCCGCGCGGTGACTGAAGATGCCGATCCGGCCGTTGTGGGTGTAGCCCTTCAGGTCGATGGCGATGTCGATGCCGAGAGACCGCATCGTCGACGCAGCTTGCGCATCGGACTGATCCCGGATATCGACGAACCGGTCAAACGCCCGCTGCAGACGCTGCTGGTAACGGTCGCCGTTGAGCGGTCCGTACGACAGGGCCACGCTTTCGAAACGCTTTTTGTCGAGCGATTCGATGAGTCCCGCGATCAGATGTGACGTGGCATGTTCGTGGAGATCGGCGCTGACGAAGGCGACGCGGATGCGGCGCAGGTGGTCCGGTCGCAGTGCGGCTGTTCCGTCGCCGACGGCATCCGGGGCGACGGGCTTGGCAGTGCGGGGCTGAAGCGCCGGGTCAACCTCGGCGACGAGGTCGACGACCAGGCCTGCGGCAAAGCTGCGGGCTGCCTGCAACTGCACGGCGGGGTCGTCGGTGACGGCAAGCATGACGAACGGCGTGGCCAGCGATCCGCCCTGCAACGCATCGTCGGTCAACTGCTTCGCGGCGGCTTCGCGCCCGGTCCAGTCGCACAGGGTCTGCTTCAGGTAGAAAACGTTGCCCGCCTGGTAAGGCTGCTGTGAATCGAACGACAGTGATGCCTGGGCATCGGCAGCAGCTTCTGACTGTCGCCGCATGCGCATCCACAACGCACTGCGGTTGGCGTAGGCCATCGCGGTTTCGCGAGGGGCGCACTGCGCGCGCGCAGCCACGGCCCGGTCGTAGGCCTCCATCGCCTGCGGCAGATGGTCCAGTGCCGCCTCGGCCACACCCAGGTTGATCGCGGCCTGGACCAGACCGGGTTGCAGGCGCAATGCCTGGTGGTAGCAATCGATGGCGGCGGCGTACTGGCGCTGCGCCGCCAGCAGCACGCCCATGCCGTTGTGCGTGTCGGCCCTTTCGGGTTGCAGCGCCAGAGAGCGCTGCAGATCGGTCTTGGCGCCGGCATGGTGGCCGCGGGCGGTGCGCAGCGCGGCGCGGTGGGTCAGCGCTTCGGCATAGTCGGCCTCGAGCTCGATGGCGCGGCCGTAAGCTGCTTCGGCGTCATGCAGCCGTTTGAGGTTCCACAGCGCCAGCGCCCGGGCGTTGTGCGCTGGCGCATGGGTCGGGGCCATTACCAGCACGCGGTCGAACTGTTGCAGCGCCTGTTGGTTCTGGCCCTGCCCCAGCCATGCGATGCCGAGGTTGTTGGCGGCTCGCAGATGACCGGGATCGCTGGCCAGGACCGTCTGAAAGTGCTGAACGGCCTGCGCCGTCTGTCCCAGCTCACGTTCGCAGATGCCGAGCCCCACTCGCGCGCCCAGGTCCTGCGGTTGCGTGGCGAGCACACCCGCAAATGCCGCGCGCGCGAGCTGCATGCGGCCTGCCTCCAGATTCAGCTCGCCCAGGGCCGCCAGAGTTGCAGCGTCGCCGCCGGTGAGTTCCACGCACTGTTGCAGGGCGTCGGCCGCACCGGCCACCTGCCCAAGGGCCCGACGCGCCGATGCCAGGTTGCGCCACGCCGGCGCCGTGCTCGGTTGCAATCGCACGGCTTGCTCGATCAACTCGGCCGCAGCAGCGGCGTCGTCGCTCTGCAGCCGTGCCACGCCCAGCATGTGCAGGGCGTCGAAGTTGCGGGGCTCTGCACGCAACACGTCCTCGTAGGCGGCGCAGGCGCCGGCCAGATCTCCGCCTTGATGCCGGCTGAAGGCGTGCCGGAGCAGGGACTGGGTGTCGGCAGCTTGTGAAGGCGGCGCGGCGGGCGTATGGGAGTCCGTGATCACGGAGGCAAGCGACGGTCAGACAGCGTAGGCCTGCGGTTAGACGACCGCTTCGGCGGTCGCGTCGGGTGAGGGCAACGACAGCACCTCTTCCAAGCTGGTGTCGCCCGTCCAGAACTTGCGCATTCCGTCGTGCTGCAGCGACCGGAAACCCGGGGTGTCGATGGCCAGCAGGCTGCGAGGCGAGAACGCGCCGCTGGACAGTTGCTGGCGCAGGGCGTCTGTGGTCGGCAGGAATTCGTGCACGCCAACGCGTCCGCGGTAGCCGCTGCCACCGCAGGCTGGGCAGCCGCGGGCCACGCGGCCCTGGAAGCCGGCCTGCAACAAGCCCTGGCGTTCTGCCGCGTCCAGCAGCCGCGGCGGTACATCGGACAAGCTTGCCGCAGTAGCGCACTGAGCACACAGGCGCCGGATCAATCGCTGCGCAATTACCCCGCGCACACTGGCCGCCAGCAGGAAGGGTTCGACCCCCATGTCGACCAGGCGTACAAAAGCCGACGCGGCGTCGTTGGTGTGGAGGGTAGACAGCACCTTGTGACCGGTCAGCGACGCCTGGATCGCGATGCGCGCGGTTTCGGTGTCGCGGATCTCGCCGATCATGATCGTGTCGGGGTCGTGCCGCAGGATCGCCCGCAACGCGGTCGGAAAACTGAAGCCGATGTCGGCCTGGACCTGAAATTGTGTGACGCCGGGCAGTTGGTACTCCACCGGGTCTTCGACCGTCAGCACCCGGGTGTGCGCCAGGTCGGTAGCGGCCAGTGCCGCATACAACGTGGTGCTCTTGCCGGAGCCGGTCGGCCCGGTGACGAGGATGATGCCGTCGGCTGCGCCCAGCCAAGACTTCAACATTCTGCCGTGGTCGTCCTCCAGTCCCAGCGCATCGAGCCGAAAGCGACGGTGCTCGGTCTTCGGCAGCAGGCGCAGCACGGCGGACTCGCCGTGCACACCGGGTATCACCGACACCCGCACCTCGGTTTCGATGCCGGCCGCGCGGGTCGAGAAGCGTCCGTCCTGCGGCAGCCGGCGCTCGGCGATGTCGAGGCCTGCGATCAGCTTCAGGCGGCTGGTGACGGCGTCGAATTTGGTGCGAGGCTGGGTGTCGACATGGCGCAATTCGCCATCGACCCGGTAGCGGACGGCGAAGCTGTCTTCGCTGGGTTCGATGTGGATGTCGGATGCATTCAAGTCGGTGCCACGCGCCAGCATCGATGCCACCAGTTCAACGATCGGTGCGTCCTGGGCCAGCTGGCGCAGGTCGAGCATCGCGCCGGAGAGACCGGTACCGAGATTGGTGGACGGAGCGTAAATCGATGCCAAGGCAGCGGTCATGTCCTGCCCGCTGCACAGCATGACTTCCACTGTTGCGCTGCCCGCCTGGCGTTCGACCTGTTCGATCAGTTCGGGCAGCAGCGGGTCGCGCGCCACCAGTCGGATCGATTCGTTGTTGTTCGGGCTCACAAAGGCCTGCCAGCGTTTGGCAAGTGCTTCGGGCAGTGCATAGGTCTCGGCCAGCGCAAGCGTGGCGCGGCTCGCAATTTCCGGCTGCTGCTCTCGGTGCCACAGCGGCAGGCCGAGCTGCCGCGAGAGCGCTTCGTACAGGGTCGATTCCGACAACAGACCGTGCCGCACCAGGATCGACCCCAGGCGTTGGCCGGTGGCACCTGCCGTCTGCTCTTCAAGTGCCCGGGTCAGGTCGGTGGCCGACATCGCGCCCCCATCGATCAACATCTGTCCGATCAGCATGGTCTGGAAGTAGGTCGTGTGAGGATCCCGGCATGTCCGGGGGGAGATCGAGAACACGAAAGCGAAAAAACAATGAAAAAAGCGGGGGTCGAAACCCCCGCTTTTCAGGCAAGTCTCTCCGTGGAGATTACTTGTTGGTTGCGTCCGCAGCGCGGGCGTAATCCGGGCCGTCGTCGCCTTGAGCAGACGACGATTCCTGGAAGTTGCCGGCACCCGGGTTGTAGATGTAGTTCTGCACTCGCAGCGACGAGCTGGCGGCGGTGATGCGCAGACGCGCATTGGCAGCCGTGTCACCAGGAGCACTGTACGTCGGCACCGCGGCGCTGGCGTTGGCGTTCATGGCGCCGTCGAGAGCCGACGAGGTGTAGTAACGCACTTCACGCGGCTTGAACGGGCCGTTCTTGCCCTGCACGTCGTTGACGACATCCAGCGAGGCGTTCGCGCCCAGCGTGCCGTCGGCCTTCAACACCTGGATCACCGGCGACACCGTCTGGGTCTCGTCGCTGTTGATCACACGGATCACGCTGTACCAGCCGCCCGAGGTGGCGCGGGCCACGTTCGGCACGTAGTTGCGAACGTCGATGCGAACACCGTTGGCCACCAAGGTGTAGATCGGGCCCGGGCAGACCGGGTTCGGCGCTTCCAGCGAGGCGGCGAACTTGGTCAACGAGCCGCCCGTGACGGCAAACACACTGGTCGGGATGACCTTGGCGCCAGTGGTGGCGTAGCACAGATAGGCGGGCTTGACTGGGTCGGTGGCGGTAGCACCGCGCAAGGCGATCAGGCCAGCATTAGAAACCGTAACCGTGGCCGTGGCGCCGTCGGCAGCGATGGTGCCGGCTTGCAGTGTGGTCGAGCAGTTGGCCAAGACGCTGACAAAGAAGCTGCCACCGTTGGCGGTGGTCAGGAACTTGCCACTCACATTGACGATCAGCGACTCTGCTTCAACCACGCCTGCACCAGTGCCTACGCTGGTGGCGAAGGCCGTGCCCTTGCTCGAGTACGGGTTGGTGCCATCCAGGTCGAACAAAACGGCGCGGTCAGTGATATTGATGGCACCGATGTTCAGCAGAGTGGTGCTAACGCCGGTAACGTCAGGAACGACCGGATTCCCACCCGCTCCAGCAGTAAACATCAAGCCGAGCGAAGGCAGCAGCACGTCGACTTTGCCCTTCTCGACGCCCACCGCGGCAGAGTAATTCTGCGAATCTTGCGGCTTGACGCTCAAAGCCACGCTTGCCTGCACGATGGGAGTGGTATTGCTCAGGGGAGCGGCAGAGAAGTTGGAGTCGAACTCGACGCCAGCTGCATTCGTCAGCTTGACGGCCACGTTGACGGAGGCGATGTCATTGCCGCAACCATTGCTCAGCGCAGGAGCGCCAAGGATCGTGCCGACCTTGGTGATCGACACCGGACCACCCGAACCCAACACGATTTGTGAGCCGACCGTGTAGTTCTGAGTAACGGTGAAGGTAGCGGTGATGGCCTTCTTGTCGGCACTCAGCGTTACCGTGCTCGGATTGAGCAACTGGGCGTTCGACGGGCTGCTCAGCGAGATATTTGCTGGAGCCGGCGCAATGGTGTACTCACCGCCGTTGGTCAAGGTCCAGGTGATCGAGAAGCTGTTCGGGTTGGCGACGGTGCCGGACAGCGGCAGGGCCAGCGCGTAGTTGATGGTCGGCGCGGTCAGGACGACCGCATCGGTGCCAAAAACTTCCGACGCGTAGTTCTTGTAAGAGGCCTGAATCACCCCCGCGCTGGCGGTGGTTGCAACCCCGGCAAACGCTGTGGCCAGCAATACGGAAAGTGCTTTCTGTTTCATGAAAATCCTCATTTGTTTCAAGAGATGACATCTCAACAAGCACGCCGATTCACGAAGTGATTCGTCAGCGGCCGCTGCACCTGTTCGATGTGACAGCCGCCGCAGTATAGCGGGGGGTCGCAGCAGCGCAACACGTAAAAGCAGGGCCGAAGCGCTGGCCTGTTGTCAAGAAACGACTCCCGCTTTGACGAAGTTGGAACCCGAAGAGATCGTGTCAGCCCCCTGTATCGGGGGTCAATGGCAGACCGGCCCACGGATCACTTCGGCTTCAGCGTCTTTTGCAGTTCCTTCAAAATCTCGGGATCCGTGACCAACTTCGTGGTCGACGATCGTGTATCGGACACATCCGGATTGACAGCAGGAGCCGCCGGCGTTCGCGCGCCGGAGCTAGTCGATGGAGCACTGCTGAAATCCGGCCGCGTGATGATCGCACCCGAAGGTGCCAGCCGTTCCCCGGCTGGCGTTTCCGGAGACGTTTGCTTACCAGTTTGATCGATGCCGGGAAGTGGCGGCAGCACATAAGGCGTGGGCGGTGCCACGTTCTGCAACGGGTTGGCAGGTTGCGCGTTGCCCCGGAAGCTGTTCGGTGGGCGCAACTGCTGCGCCGCGGTGTCCGTGCTCCATGAAAACTGGCCCTTGAACGCATTGGTGATCGCGCGGGCTTCGAATTCGTCGTCCAGCACATAGGGCGTGATCAGGACCACCAGTTCAGTGCGCACCCGCGTGACGTTGTTGCTCTTGAAGAGATAGCCGAACACCGGCACGTCCTTCAACAACGGCACGCCGGTGTCGGCATTGGTGGCCGTTTCCTGCATCAAGCCACCCAGCAGCACGGTGGCGCCGTCGGTGACCGACAGCTTGGTGGTGATCCTGCGCGTGGCGATGGTGGGGGAGGCCGTGACCCCGGACAGCGTGGCGCTGGCGGAGCTGACTTCCTGTTCCACATCGAGGTCGATCCTGCCGCCGGCATGAATGACCGGCTTGACCTTCAGGATCACTCCGGTGGAGCGGTACTGGATCGACTGCAGGATGCCGGCCTGCAAGCCCCCCGTCGTGCCGCCCGGAACGGTATTGCCCGCGATGGTGCCGGTGGTGGTTTGTTGAGAGGTCACCACCGGCACCTCGGAGCCGACCTGGATGGAAGCCGTTTCGCCATTGCGTGCCATCACGCTCGGGTTGGCCAGCACCCGCACCCGGCTGGTCGACGCCAGGGCGTTGAAAACCGCGCGCGGCGACACGCTACCGACCCTGGAAATGACGGCTGACAGGCCGCCGATCGCGGTAGTGCCAAATGCGCCCAGGGTGCTGACATTGAAGTTGTTGCCGTCGACCCTAAACTGGTTGAGCATCCATTCGAAGCCCAGCTGTTCGCCGTCGTCGAGCCGGATCTCGGCCACCGTGACCGACACCAGCGCGCTGCGCGGCGGCCGGTCCAGCTCCTGCAGCAGTCCGAACCACTGCTGGTATTCGGTCGGGCTGCCCTGGATGATCAACGTGTTGCTGCTGGCATTGACGACCACCCGCGAGCGCACGGCGCCGGCCGCGCCAGGGACACCCGGTGCAGGGGTCATGACCTCTTGCAGTGTTTTGGCCAGATCGGATGCGTCGAGATTGCGCACGGCGTAAGTGAAGTACCCGGCACTGCCCCGCCCGCTGGCGGGTTGGTCGATGTCGGCGGCCCAGCGCAGCACATAGTTCAGGATCTCTTCGCTGCGCGTAAACACGATCACCGAGTTCAGCGGCGCTACCGGCAGCAAGATGATCGGTGCCTGGGCTTGGGCGGTGGTGCCCACCGCGTAACCCTGCGCCTGCATGATCTCGGCCAGCCGCTTGGCCATCTCATCGGCGGACCAGAACAGCGGTGCCAGGCGGGCGCTGACCCGGCCCCGCATGCTGGGCTGGTCGAGGAGCCGAATGGCCGCGATGCCGGCGGCCACGTCGTCGCTCTGGCCGCTCAGGATCAGCGCCTGCTCACCCAGGTCGTCCTGGATCGTCAGGCGGCGACCGAAAATCGTGCGCAGCGAGTTGATGATGGTCGCCGGGCTGACGGCCTCGAGCCCGACGATCTGAAACACCGGGCGCACGGCGGCCGGCACGTCGGGCAGCGAGCGTCCGCGCCGCAGCTCGGGCAGCAACCCGGTGGGGCCCGTCGCCGACGTGAACCGGATCAGCCCGTTGTATTCGGTCATCGCGACGCCGAACGACTTCAGCACCGACCGCGCGGCGTCGTAGAGCCCGGTGGCGGTCTGCGGCTTGCCGCTCTTGAGGCTGACGATCTCCTTGCGCTCGGCCACTGCCGGGTCGACCGAGATGTTGCGCTTGAGGATGCTGCCGAACACGGTGTCGATGAACACCGGCAGCGGCAGCTGCTCCAGCGCGACGGCGGTTTCCAGCGTCGGGTCGGCCGGCGGAGGCGTGCCGGCTGGCGACGGCAGCGCCACATCGCTGCGCGCGCGCGGCGCCGGCGGGGTCTGGAACATGCGGTCGGCGCCGGTCCGGGCGGGCTCGGCCTCGACTTCGCCGGCCAGTGCCGCGCTGTTGGGCGACGCTTGACCTCCGAGCGCTTTCTCGTAAGGAGCCACATCCCGTTTTGGCAGGATCTGCGGCGGCCGCGTGGCACACGCGCCCAGCGCCAGCAAGAGCAACGCTGCCAACCAGCGGGCATCGGCACGTCGGTAGGGCTTGCCGACGCGGTCGCCGGACGGGGCTAGAAAAGTCATGGTGCTCGATCAGATGTCGACTGGGGGTCGATCAGGTACAGCGTTCGGGAGCGTCCGCGCGCACTGCGGACCACGAGATGGGTGTCGGATATCGAGAGGATGCGGTCCCCGTCGGGCAGCTTATCGCCCTTGCGCAGCTCCATGGGCTTGTGGCCCGTGGCCGTCAGCAGCGCATAACGGTCGGACCCGCGCACCACCAGCGCCGACAGGCGCCACAGCACAGGCGGCTCGGTCACCGCCGGCGCGGGCGCCCCGTCGGGTCCAAGCGGGCCGCGGTCGAGGTTCAGCGGGTCGACGGCGGCGATCCGCCGCGCCAGCTCCTGGGGCGAGGCGGCATCGGTGTCGGCCGCAGCCGAGGCAGCGGCCCGATTGGCTGCGCCAGCGCCCTCCACCGTTGCCGGCGTCTGCTGCTGCCACCACCAACCGAGTGCGGCTGCCGCCAGCCAGATCGGCAACGCCACAACCCATCGGGCCAGGCTGGCGGACCAAGGCGGCATCAGCGTCCACCCCTGCGGGCGGGAGCCGGCACGGCACCCCTCACTGGCGCCGACGCTGTCGGCAGCGAGGCGACCTGGGGTTGCAGCAAAACCGGCACCGACACCGTCATCTGCAGCTGCCGCGACTGCCCCGACACGGTCAGCGCGTCGATCCGTGCAAGTTGACCGCCGCCCTCGATCGCCACCAAGGTTTTCTCCAGCACGCCGGGCAGCAGCACCACCGTCACGCCGGCCCGCACGCGGACGATGTCGGCGTCGCTTACTGCGCTCACGGGTTCAACGCCTGGGCCAGCCACAGAAAACCGTCCGCCGGTAACGGTGCTCCCGATCGCCCCCGGGGCTTGCGACGGAGGAAGCTGCGAAGCCATCAGGCCGATGACGGGGCGACCGCCGGCGGCGCTGTCTGGCAGCACCCGTCCCAACCAGTCGGCCAACCGGGCCTGCGCTTGCGCCTGCGAAGGTGCCGTCCAGAGGCGCTCGCGCAAGGCCTGCGCTTCTTGGTTGGCCGCCGTCGTGCGGGCGGCCCAATCGTCTGACGCACTGGCGCCGGCCAGCACCGTTGCCCGTGCCCTGGCGCTGGCCAGCTCGGCGAGCATTGACTGATGAGCCGCCATCGCGCGCAGAGCCCCTTCACCCAGCACGATCAGCGCCACGACGCCCAGCAGCCACAACAGCCGCGGGTTGATCTGAAAGCGCGATGCGGATTCCGGCATGACCATCGTCTAGCGGCCCGGGTTCAACAACCGGCCCGGGGATGGCTCCGCGACGACCCGGGTGCTGAGCGCGATCGAGTTGCCGGCGCCTTCCTGGCCGACTTGTAGCGGCCCGAGTCCAGGCACGCTTTCGAGTCGGCGGGTGACCTGCAGCAAGGGCAGCGCGTTGTTGCCGGGCAAGGCCAGCGTCATCTTCAGCTGGCCGTCGGTGTAAGCCCACTCCCGCAGTCTGACCGCGGTGTCGGTTGCGGCCGGCGACCCTGGCGCCAGGTTCGCGACCGGTGCGCCAGAGGTCGCCAACCGCTCGAAGACGCCGCTTTCGGCCACCCTGGCCAGCAATTCGAGCTGGGACGTGGCGGGTACCAGGCGGCGCAACGCCCCGAGCTCGGTGGCGGCGCGTTGGTAGGTGGCGCGCGCAAGCAGGCTGCTTTCGCGGCCGCCTTTCAATGCTTGCAATCGATCGTTTTCCTCTTGCAGCTGGCGGCGGGCCTGCAGGTGAGCGCCGGCACCAGCGGCCACCACGGCCCCGAGCGCGACCAGAGCGGCTTTCCAGCCCCAGCCTTTCCAGGGGTCGGCGGCCGGCAGGTTGTCCGCAGGCTGCCAGCGGACGTTGCCCCGCGGCAGCGGCGCCGCGTCCACCGCGGCCGGCAGTGGATGCGCGTCGGGGTCGAGTCCGCAGCCGCGCACGAAGGCGAGCCAACCGGCATCGGTGGCCCCATCGGCGAAGAATCGGCTGTGGGTGAGATCGCCGGTCGGACTCCAACATTGACCCTCGGCGCCGTCCTGCCGGCGCACGATCCGCAGGCCCGAGCCTGGCGCTTCCAATGCAGGCTCGGCCCAGGCACCACGCTGGCGTGGGCTGTGCACAGCGGAGTCGATCGGCCACATCCAGGCGGCCACCATGCCGTCCTGCTGCTGCCGCCAGACGAATCCGAACAAGCCGCCATGCTGGTACTGCGTCAACTGCAAGCGCAGGGCGCCGGCGAGTTGACGGCGCACGACTCCCGGCATCGGCAGCCGAACGAAGGTGGCGTCGCGACGGCGCACCACTGCGCGAGGCGCGCGCAGGTCACCCCATATGGAGCGGGAGCGGAACGAAGCGGGGCTGACAGCGGTGCTCATCACTGAATGACGCCGAACGGCGACCGGATCGCTTCGGGCGCCGCGGCGGGCGCAGCAGTTGGCAACATCTGAACCTCGTCCGCCCGGGGCAGGGGCTCGGTGCGCATCATGCGCACGCTGTACTCGACATGCCAGGGTCCTTCGCCAAGATCGAACGTGGCCGTCAGACTGAGGGCCTGGCACCAGGCAACCGATGCCGGGCAGACCGTCACCAGCGTCGATGGCGACGGCAGCGTCATGAACCGGCCGGCCGCCAGGAAACTGCCGCCGGCCAGGTTGGGCAGCGATTCTATGGCCACCGGTGCGCCGGCCGGCCGCAACGCCAGCAGCGTGCGGGCGGTGATTAGGTCGGTGCCGCCAAGGGCAGCCAGCACTGGCGCGCTGACGGTGTTGCGGTTGACGGTGCCGACGTTGGTGATGCTGGTGTTGGCGATCACGCGTTGCAGCGTCGCTTCGTCCAGATCGCGCCAGCGTGCGATGCGTCTCAGCTCCATCGGTGAGACCAGCGGCGCGTTGCGCGGTGGCGGCAGCTTCGCCTCGGCATAGTCCGCCGCCTCGGCGCCGTTGAGGCGACGCAGCGAGTCGGCGTCGGCATAGTCGAGCAGCGAATCGACCAGACCCAGAATCTGCTCGGGCGGCAGGCCGAGCACGGCCAGCAGCGCCTGCAGGTCGGGCTCGGTGGCGCGGCGAAGGCTCATCAGACCGGCGGCGTCCTGCCAGCGCACGAAGGTGCCGGCGGCGCTGCGGTACCAGCGGCCGTCGATCTCGATTTCACCCAGGCGGCTGCCGCGTCGGTATCTCGTGCCCATCAGCACCAGCGCTTCGGCGACCGTGTTGTGCACCTGCACCGTTGCCTGCTGCTCCTGGCGCGACGCCAGCACCAGCGCACGCAACTGGTCGCTGCGGTGCGACATCACCGCCACGCCGACCGCCACGATGGCCAGGGTAACGATCGTTACCGGCAGCACGAAGCCGGCCGCCCGCCTGCGGTGATGGCGAGGGTCTCCCGGCGACAACCGGGAGCAGCCACGGCGCGGGGCTGCAGACATCAGTTGGGCATCAGGTCGCCGAACGGCGAGGTGGGCTCGGGCAACACCCAGGCGCTGGCACGCGGCGCCATCAGCAACGTCATCGGCCGCGCCTGGTCCTGAAACTGCAAGGTGAGCTGGATCAGCGAAGGGATCGTCTTCGGCGGGCCCCCGTTGCCGGTCGGTGTGGCGGACAACGGCGTGGTGGTCGACGGCGCGGGCCAGCTGTCGTGCAGGACGCCACTGGCGTCGGCATAGCGGAATTCGGCCAGTTGCAGACGCCACGGGTAGGTCGTGGCAGGCTCGCCGGGGTGTTCGATGCGCAGAGTCAGGCTGGGGTCGCCGCTCTTGAACTGCACCGAAGTCGCGAGCGGGGCCGAACCCAAACCGGGCATCAGTGACGACGCCGTTTCGCTGATGAAGCCGTGGCGGTCGCCGGTGAAGACCAGCCCTTCGCGGTCGGGGGCCGTCTGCAGCTCACTCACCAGTTGCCGCATCGCCATCGAGAACTGCTGCTGCTGGCGAATCTGGTCGGCGGCGGCCGTCAACCGTTGTTGCGCTTGCAGCGACTGGAACCAGCCGGCCATCAAGACCGAAAACAAGAGCGCAAAGATCACCACGGTGACCAGCACCTCCAGCAGCGAAAAGCCGGCCTGGGTGGCGACCTGTCGCGTTGGCGGCGGCGCCTTCGGGGCGGCGCGCTTCACCCTGGCGTCACCGGCGCAAAGCCCGGTGGTCCCTTGGACTTTTCGCGCACCTGACGGTACCCCGCGACATCGCGGTGCGTCACCAGGGGCTCGCCGCGGGACTCCAGATCGTCGACGCTGAAGCGCACGTCGTACAAGGTGATGCGGTAAGGCCCGAGTCCCATCGGATGGCGGGCCTGGTCGCTGCTGCTGCGTTCGGCCACTGTCTGCCAGCGGTACCGATGGGTGGGGGTAAGCCATTCGCCGCCGGGGCGCTCGGCCGGGTTCAGGCTGGCAGCCAGTTCGGTGACGTTGCGTTCGATCTCGACTTCCTGCTGCACCTGTACGGCTCGCGAAGCCGTCTGCAAGGTCTGGCCGGCCCAGACGAACAGGGCCGCACCGAAGCCGGAGATGACCACCAGCGCCACCACCACCTCGATCAGCGACAACCCGCGCTGAGCCCGCGCGCCGCCATGCCACGCCGCCGCGTGTGTCATGCCACCTCGGTCACGCCGATGGCGCAGGTGGCGCGCGCCACCGTGATGCGCCAGCGCTGGCCGGTGCTGGCCTGGGTGAACAGCACTGACCCCGCTGCGCAGGCTGTGGAATGCCAGAAACGGGCCGCGGTCTCGACCGTGGCGGTCCAGCCCGGCGGGATGTCGATCGGAGGGTTGCCATCGGGCAGCGCCAGCGCCAGCGCCTTCTGGTCCAGCACCAGATCGATGCCGAGCGTGGCGACACGGGCTGGCAAACCCTGTGCGCTGCTGCCGAGTTGTTGCAGGTCGGCGTCGGCGAACGCCGTGTCCAGTCGGCGCGCCATGTTCGGCAGCGCCACTGCCGCCAGCAGCGCAACGATCGCCAGCGCGATCAGCGTCTCAAGCAGCGTGAAGCCGGTCAGCCTGCCGGCCCCGAGAGGGCCCGTGCGCATGGTCGAAGGCTCAGCGCTGGGCTGGGATGGTGTTGCCGACGCGACCGATGTCAGCGTCGTTGCCTTCACCACCTGCCCTGCCGTCGGCCCCCAGCGAAACGATCGTGAATGCATGGCCGTTGTCGCCGGGGATCTGGTATTGGTAGGTGTTGCCCCAAGGGTCCAGCGGCACGGCTTCATCCAGATACGGTCCCTTCCAGCGCTGGCGCAACGTCGGGTCGGAAGGTGGGGTCACGAGCATCGCCAGGCCCACGTCGCCTGGCGGATAGCTGCCCAGGTCCAGGCGCATGGTCTCGATGGCGCCGCGCAGTAATTTGACCTGCACGCCTGCGGTCTGGACCTTGGAGGAATCGACCTTCGAGAACAGTCGTGGGCCCACCAGGCCGGCAATCAAGCCGATGATCACCAGCACCACCAGCATCTCCAACAACGTGAAGCCGGCCGCGCGAAGGCGTTCGGGCCGGTTCAGCGGGGTCTGGCGCTGAGCGGCGCGGCGGCCGGCAGCAGGGATCAGACGGGTGGGCGAAGGCAAGTTCAGAACCGGATGTCGTTGAGCGATGTGATGGCGAGCACCACGCCCACGATGATGGCCGCGATGATACCGCCCAGCACCAGGATCGATGCCGGCTCGATCAGGGCCACCAGGCGCTTGCGCTGGCGCCGGTTCTGCTCCAGCGCATGCCGCGCCACGTGGCCCATCATCGGCCCGACCTGCCCGGTCTGCTCGCCCACCCGCACCATGCTCAGCGCGCTGACCGGCAGCAGGCGCCGTTCGGCGAAGCTGCGCGACATGGTCTCGCCGCGGCCGATGTCGCCGATAGCCCCACGCAGGCTGCCACGCACGTCCGCCAGCCCGACCGCACTGGCTGTCAGGTCCAGCGCAGTCAGGATCGGCACCCGGCTCTGCAGCATCAGCGACAGCATGCCGGTCCAGCGCGACAACTCCTGCTGGCGGATCCACGTGCCCAACACGGGCAGGCCGGCCAATCCGCTGCGGATGCGGTCACCGCCCAGCAGCCGCCACACCGTCACTGCGGCGGCGACCACCACGCCGATGGCCAGCGCGATCGCGGTGCCGTGGGCGTTGACAGCCTCGCCGGTGGCCATCACCACGCTCGACAGCCACGGCAACTCGGCGCGGCGTCCTGCCAGCAGCGACGAGAAGCGCGGCACCACGAACGAGAACACGAACAGCACCGCGCCGATGCCAGCGGTGATCAGGATCGCCGGGTACACCAGCGCTTCGGAGGTTTCGGCGCGCACCTGTTCGTCGAACTCCATCTGCTCGGCCGCCCGCCCCAGTGCATTGGCCAGGTCGCCGGTCGATTCGCCGGCCGAGATCAGCGCCACGACATACGACGGCAGGGCGAGCGGCCCCGCGCTGACCTGGGCCCGCACCGCCGCCGAGAAGCGCTCACCACCCAGCACCTGCGTCAGCACCGCTGTCAGCGCCGGCTCCAGGTGCAGGCCACGCCGGCTCTGGATCAAGGTGCGCAGCGACTCTTCCAGCGTCACCCCGGCTGCCAGCAGCGAAGCCAGCTCCCGCACGGTCAGCACCAGGGCAACGCGGCCGGCACTTTCGCGGCGTTGCCAGGCCGTGGCACCCGAGCCCGCAGGCGGATTGCCGCTGGCATTGCGGCGCGGCGCGGCGCGCATCGACACCGGTGTGAGACCCCGGCGCAGCAACTGCGCGACGGCGTCGGCTTCGGCGTCGGCTTCTTCGAACCCGCGTTGCGTGCTGCCGTCGGCGCCCAGGGCCTGGTACTCGAACTGCATGTCGGCGGTCCTCTGCTCAGGCGCCGGTGATGGTCGCCGCGCTGCAGGGCTCGAATTCAGTGTGCAGCGGTTGCAGGCAGCGGTGTGAGGTAATCATCGATCAGGTAGGGCGCCTGCAGTGCGAGCGTGGCTGCGGCATGGACCAGCAGATAAGTGGTGGCAATGGCGATTCTGAGTCCCTTCTGCTGCACGGCGGCGCGCACCAGCATCGGCATCAGCAGCACCTCGACGAAGCCGAGCGCCGAAGACAGCCGTGCGCTCAGGATCAGGAAGTCGTAGAACCCCAGGCGCAGCCCCAGGCTGGCGGCGAACAGGCCGACCATCAGCCGATACACGCGGGTCTGCAGCAATGCCGGCGGCGCCGCCAGTACGAACAGCAGCAGCAGCAGCTCGGCGCGGATGTTGGCAGGCGCCAGCAGGCTGCGATCGCCGCTGTATTCCTCGTCCACCGCGTAGACGCTGAGCCGCCCCAGTGCGCTGATCACGTCCAACTGCATGAAGGCCCGCGCCGCCAGCACCGAAAGCGCGGCGATGACCACGCACCACAGCAGCAGCCGCAGTCGCGTGGGCCTGGGCGTTGTCAGGTGCAGCAGGCGTGCCCCCACCAGCAGGAACACTGCCGTGGCATGCATGCAGGCCGCCGCCACCACCGCCGCGGCGGTCTTCCACAGCGGCAGCCGCCCAGCCGGGATCAGGGTCAGCATCGCCAGTGCGAAGGCCATGCCCAGGCCTTGGCGGATCTGCATCAGCTGCTGCAGCAGGAAAAAGCTGCCGAGGTAGTAGGGGGCGATCGCCGGCAGGCTCAAACCGACCCGACGCGCTGCGATCGCCAGGAACCAGAAGGTCAGCAGCGAGTAGACGAAGAACAGCGCCACCGGTCCGAGTCCGATGCCGTTCAGCACCCAGCTCAGCAGCCCGAAGCCCCACTCCATGCCGAAGCTGCCGTAGTAGCCGAGCGGGTCTGAAGGAAAGTTCAACGTCTGCGCGAAGGCATCGATGTAGGTGTCGGTGTCGCGGGTGGCGCCACGCCACGCCACGGCCAGCATCACCGGCAGGAACAGCAGCAGCCAGGCAGGATGCGGCCGGCGCACGCGCCAGGCCCAGGCAGGGCGCAGCGAGGATGGAGTCTGGGTTGTAGCCATGCGCGAGGGGTGCGGAGGCGCCGGACTCAAGTCGTCCCGCTGGCCTGCAGGATCGCCGCCACCGTGCGCTCGGCGGCATGGCCGTCGCCATACGGGTTGCGGGCCTGGGCCATGGCCGCGTAGGCGTGCCCGTCGTCCAGCAACCGGGTGGCTTGCTGCACCAACCTGTCGCCATCTCGCCCCACGAGCAGCGCGGTGCCGGCCTCGATCGCTTCCGGCCGTTCAGTGGTGTCGCGCGTCACCAGCACCGGCTTGCCGAGCCCGGGGGCCTCTTCCTGCACGCCGCCGCTGTCGGTGATGACGAAATGACAACGGCGCAGCATCGCAACGAAACACGGGTGGTCCATCGGCTCGGTCAGGTGCACCCCTGCCGTGTCGGACAGCAGGCCCTGCACCTGCTGCCGCACGGCAGGGTTCAGGTGCACCGGGTAGACGATCTCGACATTGCCGCGTGCGGCCAGCCGCTTCAGACTCTGGCACATCTGCGCCAGGCCCGCGTCCAGGTTTTCGCGCCGGTGGCCCGTGACAAGGATGATGCGACGCCCGCTGCCCAGCACCACGGGGGCCAGTGGCCCCAGGAAGGCTTGCAAGGAGGCGGGGGTGTCGGGCCGCGAGTCGACCCAGTGCAGCGCGTCGATAACGCTGTTGCCGGTGACGACGATGCGCTCGTCTGCGATGCCTTCGCGCCGCAGGTTGCCGGCGGCCCATTCGGTGGGCGCGCAGTGCAGATCGGCAAAGAGGCCGATGGCGCGGCGGTTCAACTCTTCCGGCCAGGGCGACTGCAGGTTGCCGGTGCGCAGCCCGGCTTCGACATGAACCACCCGCACGCGTTCGTGAAACGCCGCCAGCGCCGCGGTGAACGCGGTGGTGGTGTCGCCCTGCACCATGACCCAGTCGGGCTTGAAGCTGCGGATCACGCGTTGCACGCCGAGCATCGCCGCAGCCGCCAGTTCATTGAGCGACTGACCAGGCCGCATCAGCTGCAAGTCTTCGTCGGGCGTCAGGCCGAAGACCTGCAGCACATGGTCGAGCATCTGGCGGTGCTGCCCGGTGGAGCACAGGCGGTGCTCGATGCGGGGTTGCTGCAGGCAGGCCCTAACGATCGGCGCCAGCTTGATCGCTTCCGGCCGGGTGCCGAGCACGGTCAGCAGCCGGATCGGCGTTGGATCGGTTGCGACGGGGGCGGGCATCGAAGGCAGGGGTGATGGCAGCACGGGGTCAACGGTCGAGGCCGGTGCGCTTGAAGAACTCGCGCAGGCCGGGGCCGTAGAGGGCGGGGTCGAAGTAGGTCTCGAACACACGACGATAGCGGTCGCGCACCGCCGCCGGCTGCAAGGTCTGGGCATCCAGCGCCAGCACGGCGGCGGCGACCGCATCCACATCGAGCTGCCCGACCATGACCATCGGATGCACATCACGCAACGCGGCTGCGTAGTCCTGGACCGCGGTGGTGGTGACGGGAATGACACCCGCAGCCATGTAGCTGGACACCTTGGTCGGCGTGGCCACGCGGTTGACCACATGGTGGCGCCGCAGCACAAAGCCGTACTTGAAGTCGGCCAGCCGCGATTGCAGTTCTGCGAGCGGCACATGGTCGATCTCGACGCCCTCGATGCCTTTCTTCTGCACCATTGCGCGCGCCGCTTCGGCGTCGCGGGTCAGCAGTGTCAACGTGGCCTGTGGCAGGCGGTCGCGGATGCGCTTGAAGACATCCAGGGTCTCGTCGATGCACTGCCAGGCGTGCATGCCGCCTGCATAGACGAAGCGCGGGTGATCGTACTTTCCCGGCCGGTCGAAGCAAGTGGGGCACAGGTCGGCATTGACGCAGGGCATCACGAAGGTCGGCGGCATTCGCGCGCCATAGCGATCGGCGAAATGGCAGCGCATCGCTTCGGACACCAGCACCACGCCGCGCAGCGCCGGCAGGCTGAACCATTCGAAGAAGCGTTGCAGCCATTCGCGCGCGCGGCTGCCCATGTGCAGGCGGGCCTCTTCCGGGTAGACGCCCTGCATCCACATCCAGATGCGGGCGCGCGGTCGAAGCAGCCGCAGCTTGAACGCGCCTTTGCACTGCACCACCAGCACGGTGCTGTCGGTACCGACATCGGCCAGGCGAGTGACATGCCTCAAGGCATAGCCGAAGCTCAGAGCTGCTGTGGCAAGGGTTCCGACATACCACTCGGTGGCCTCATTCAACTGCGAGGGGGGGCAGTAGAGCAGCAGTTCCTTCATGGTGCCGACCCATGCGTCATCGGGCGGCCAGGCGGGTCGAGCGCCGCAGCACCGTGATCGCCATCACCAGCAGCAGCAGCGACGCCACCAGCCGTGCCGCCTGCAGCCCCGTGTTTCCATGGCCGGCCCAGGCGGCGGTCAACCCCAGGAACACGCCGGCCCAGGCCAGATTGAGTACCCCAGCGGTGACGATCAGCCCCGAGCCGATCAATGCCCCGCCCAGCACCGCCAGGCTCGCGCCCAGCGATGCGTTGAGCACCATCCAGCGCACCGCCCACGCATCGTGCGCCAGCAGCGCCGGGTTCTTCAGCAGGCCGATGAACCAGCCGGGCTGGAACGCCAGCGCTGCGCCGAGCCCCAACCCCGCCGCGGCGGTCAGCACTGAGGCGATCGAGAGCCGGGTGATCAGCCGCGACCGGGCGCCAACTCCTTCGACCGTGCTCAGGCTGCGGCTGAGCATCGGCAGCAGAGCCTGGCCGACGATGGCGGGCAGGTAGATCAGCAATTGATGGATCTGTTCCAGCGCGAAGTACTGTGCCAATTGCCGCACGCCATCGGTCCCATGCGCGACCAGGCTGCTGGCGAAGAAGCTCACCGGCATCACCGCAGCCGACGCGATGCTGGTCCACAGGATGTGGTTGCGCCACAGCGGCACTCGTACCTCGGCAACGGCCAGCGCCGTGCCGTGCAAGGTACTGGCGGCGCCGGCAACCTCCGGGTCCTGTTCGCGGGCGTTCTCGGCGCCTTGCCGGCGCCAGGGCAGTGCGCGCCACACCAGCGCAGCCGCCACACCGCAGGCCAACACACTGCCACAGAGCAAGCCCCAGGACAGCGTCACGGCGCGGGCATCGCCCATGGCAATCGCCAGCGCCATGCTGCCGCCTTGCAGCAGGCCACACGCGGCCAGCACGACCGATGCTGCCACCGCGCGGTGGCAGCCGTTCAGTGCCGCTACGCACAGCACCACCTGCGCCCAGAGCACTGCCGATAGGGCAGCAGGCGTGGTGACCACCGGGTCGAACGCGGCACCGAAGATCAAGCCCCCCCCGGTTTGGCCGAACAGCAGCACCAACGCGGCCAGCGCGCCCGAAAAGCCCAGCGACAGCCGCAGGTGGTGGATGAACACCCGCTGCTGCGCCAGCGCCCCGGTGCTGGCCGCCAGCCGCCGCGTCATGATGGTGGTCAGGCCCATGCTGGTCAGGCTCATGCCCACCCCGGCCCAGGCATAGGCCGCGCTGGCACTGGCGAACTGCCGTGGCTCCATCACGCGGCTGGCCAGCAGCAGCACCAGCAACGGCAGGAAGCGGCCGATGGCCGCGCCGATCGCGAGCCAGGTCGACCGGCGCACCAGTTCTTTCAGCATGGGCGCGCGCGCAACGCCAACGCGGTCTCATCCAAGCGACTGCCGCAGATAGCCCCGTTCTGCCAGCCAGCTGGCGCTGACGAAGTGGCAGTCGAAGTCGATCATGTCTGGCACCTGGCTGTAGTTGTGCGCCGGAAGGAACGACAACCTGAAACCCATCTGCTCGATCTCGCCCATCAGCTCCAGATAACCGGGCATGCCGTCGTACAACGGGATCACGCTGGCTTCGGCCTGCAGCGCCGAAATCCGCGGCAGCGCCGGCTTTGCCCCGCGCAACACCTGCAACTCGAAGCCCTGCACATCCAGCTTGAGGTAGATGCGCTGCGCCTTCGCGGCCAGCGGATGTTCCTGCAGCAGCCGCGCCAGCGTCTGCACCGGCACCTGCACCGTGCGCTGCACGCTGTTGAGCTGTTCGAGCCGGTCGGTGGCGGCGGCGCTGGGGGGCAGCAACGAACTCATCTCGTGGCCGCGCATGACATTCAAGGTCGCTGTGCCGTCGGCATCGCCCAGCGCGCACGACGCCAGCGCCCAGTTGCGGTCGCCCCTGAAGCGTTGCTGCAGCACGCTGGCCATCGCCGGGTTCGGCTCGACCGTGATCATCGGGCCGCAATAGCCCACCCGGCTGCGGATCAGGCTGGCGTATTGGCCCTGGTTGCCGCCCACGTCCACCACCAGGTCGGTGTCCTGCATCGCAAACAGGCGTTTCAGATACCAGACCTGCTGGCTGTCGCCAAGCCGCATCCAGCGCACCAACCGCCAGTCGAAGCTGCGCGCGAGCCGGTTGCCGATGCGTTCGGCCATGCCGATCTGTTTGAGAGGGTGCATGAGCAAGTGAGAAGACATCGTCGCCAGGGCCGCGCCACCGGCGCGCCGGCGTCACAACCGGGTCAACCCCGGGCCGTGCGGAAGCGCACCAGCTTGGCGGCGTTGCGGGGTTCCTGCACCGAACGGCGCCATCTGGCCTGCAGCGCGACCCCGCCGACGATCAGCAGCAGCGCAACCATCCCGGCGGCGATGGCGATGACGGCCCGCTTGGGCCGGCTCTTCCATTCGGGCGGGGTCGCCTTGTCCACCACCTGAATCAGCGCGCCTTCGCGGCTTTCGTCGACGCGGGCCATCTCGTACTGGCGCGCGAACAGGTCGAACAGCGTTTCCTGGTACTTGAAATCGCGGTACTTGCCGACATAGCCTGGCCCGCCATCGGTGGTGGGCGTCGCGCGTTCGACTTGCGACAGCTGCGAGCGCAGGGCACCGATCTGCGCTTGCTGGCCCAGCACTTCCGGGGCCGAATCGGCGAGCCCGCGGCGCAGGGTTTGCAAGCGCACTTCGGCTCCGGTGAGTTCGGCCTGCAACTGCGCATAGCGTTCGGCCGCGGCGCGCGGCTCGGCTTTCAATGCCCCCGGATTGAAGCCGCTGCTCTGAAGCGCAATCTGCGCTGCCGTCAGGCGGTCTCGGGTCTGCTCGAGCTGGGTTTCAAAAAAGGCACGGCGCTTCTGGGCTTCGGTCAGGGTCAGCCCGGCGGCCACCGAACGCAACTCGACGATGTACTGGTTGGCGATCGCCGCCGCGCGTTGCGGCTCTTGGTCGTCGACCGACACCGAGATCAGCGCGTCTTTCTTGCCGACCGTGATCTGCACGTTCCGGTTCAGGTCGCGTCGAGCCTCGAAGCGGTGATCGGCCTTGTAGATCTTCATCAGATCGAAGCGGTCGACGATGCGGTCGGCCAATGTCACGCTCTGCATCAGCGCCACATACTCGTCGCCCGGTCCGCGCAGCCCACCGGCGTTGCCCACCAGTCCCGAAAGCGCTCCCAGCGACGCCATCGCAGTCGCAGACAGGCTGCTCTGCTGCTGCGGCGGCAGGAACGTGGTGGTGGCCGTGTAGGTGGGCGGAATCAGATAGGTGATGCCCAGCGCCAGCAGGGCCGTCAGCAGCGGCCCCAGCAGCAGCAACCACTTGTTTTCGGCCGCCATCAAGGCCCAGTCGACAAGACCCAGCTGTTCGACCTCGTCTTCCGGCAGCGGAAGTGCGCGCACGTCCTGCATGGCTCAGAACCCGATCACGCGCAGCCCGGCGACGCCGAGGCCGAACTGGTAGAGGATCTGGGTCCAGTCCTTGAAGCCTTGGGTCAGCGTTGTCTTGTTGATCTCTTCGGGCGAGAAGATGGTGTCGCCCGGCTGCACCTGCTGCTTGTAGAACGAGTCGCCGATGCCGAACCAGGCGCTGCTTTGCAGGCCACTGACGACGGTGCCGTCGGCACGCACCATGAAAGCGCTGCCCTTGTCGGCACCGCGGGTCGGGCCGCCCGCCAGCCGCAGATAGTCATCGACCGTGCGCGGCGAATCGTAGAGGTAGCTGCCGGGGTTGAAGACACTGCCGAACACGCCCACCGTGACCGGGCGTGGCGGCACATACAGGGTGTCGCCATCCTCAAGCACCAGAGCCGGCAGCGTGCCGCCGCTGGGTTTGAGCTGCAGCACCACGCGTCCGGTAGGCTTGACGAGCCGCAACCTGGCAATCAACCGCGCGGCAGCGGCGTTGCGCTCGGAAGCGGTCACCGAGTCCTCGGCCGAAGCGATCCGCTGCGTCGAGTTCGAGCGGGTGAAGTCGGTTTCCAGGTCGCGCAGCGCCCGTTCGTAATTCTGCTGCTGCTGTTCGCGAACGCTTTCGCGGTTGAACTGGGAGCCGTACAAATAGGCTTCATCAGTCAGGCCGCCCGCCGCCAGCAAGGCGTCGATCAGGGTGCTGGCCGGCGGCAACACGAAGTCGCCAGGCTGCTTGACCTCGCCGTCGACGCGCACGCGCTTGTTCTGGCGGGCCACCGGCATCTGCGCGCTGACCGCGCTGAAGACCCGCAGCACATCGGCATTGCGCAACGGCTGCGGGCCATCCTGCGGCAACGCCAACTCGGCGATTCGCGAACCTGCGCGCTGGTCCAGTCGTTCAAGCGTGATGCGGCTGGTGTCGGCCACGGCCGCGAAGCCGCCAGCCATCTGCAGCGCATCGGCAAGGGTTTCCTTCGGCTTTAGTTCGTAGATCGCGGGCTGGTTGACGCTGCCGATGATCGCCACCAGCGAGCCGACCGGGCCGACATGCACCACATCGCCGGGCTGCAGCAGCATGTCGGCTTCGCGATTGCCTCTCAACAGCAGGTCGTAGAGGTCCAGGCGCGACACCAGACTGCCGCG
The DNA here is from genome assembly GCA_039915715.1 of Rubrivivax sp. Taxonomy (GTDB): domain Bacteria; phylum Pseudomonadota; class Gammaproteobacteria; order Burkholderiales; family Burkholderiaceae_C; genus Rubrivivax. The sequence continues at coordinate 23,074 of JBDSMV010000100.1, forward strand.
GCGCCGCAGTTCGATGTTGCGCAGGCTGCCGGCATTCGACGGGCCTTCTGCGGCCAGCACGGCTGCGGTCACCGTCGACAGTGCGTTCACCGTCACCGCGCCGGGTTTCTGCACGAAGCCGGTCACATAGACCCGCAAGCCGCGCAGTTGTCCCAAGGTGACGCTGAGCTGGAAATTCTTGTAAACCGCCGCCACCCGCCTGGAGATCACATCGGGCAGGTCGCCATAGCGCACTCCGGCCAACATCACCGAGCCGATGCGGGGCAGGCTGATGCGGCCCGAGCGGTCGATGGTGGCGCGCAGGTCGGCCACCACCGATCCCCACAGTGCCACCACCACTTCGTCGCCGACCTGCAGCAGGTAGTCCGGCGGCACCAACGGGCTGTAGTCGGGCGCGTCGGGGGACTCCGTCCCATCAAACATCGGCGACACCAGGTCCACGCCGAAGCGTTTGAGTTCAGGCAGATTCGCCAGGCGGCGCACATACAACTCGAATTCGCCGACCACCCGGCGCGGGGCGATGTCATCGGCATACGGCAGACGGTCCAACCGGTCCCGCCGGTAAGCCTCGCGGTCCAGACGACGATCACCCTGTCTGGAGGGTGCGGTGTTCTGCCTCAGCGTTGGCACGCCCGGGGGCAAATCCGGGGACTGCGACCGCTGCGGCTCACCTGCAGTCTGCAAATTGCCAACCGCACCCGGCGCCACGGGCAGGTTCTGCGCCATCGCTGCCTGACTGAACAGCAGGCCGGCCAACAGCCAGCCAAGGGGTTTCGTGAAACGGAGGGCGTGAGTGGGATTCAAACGGGGTTTCAAACGAAGCGGGAATAAGCTGACGGGTCAGGCAGGGTCATCCTGTATGGACACCTGTTCAATGGCCGGGCGATCCGGTAGGGGAACCTGATCGACGCAGCGGCCGGCAATTGTAGCGGGGCGGTCCCTGCAGGCCTGCTCGATAGAATTGATCCATGTCCACCGTGCTCCTGGCCTTTGCGACCTCGCTCGTGCTGACGCTTGTCGTGATCCGCTATGCCAAGACGCGGGGATCGGTGTTGCACGACACCGACCTCTCGGGTCCACAGAAGTTTCATGTCGGCCCGGTGGCGCGCGTCGGCGGCGTCGGCATCGTCTGCGGGCTGCTGGTGGCCGCCATCGGCTTCTGGCTCACCCTGCACGTCGGGAGTGATGATTCCTGGATGGCGCTTGCCATTCTGGCTTGCGGTGCACCGGCATTTGCTGCCGGGCTGGTCGAGGACATCACCAAGCGGGTCAGGCCGCGCACGCGACTGCTGTTCACTGCGGTTTCGGCGCTGCTGGCGGCCTGGCTGCTCGACGCCGTGCTTCGCCGCACTGCAATTCCGGGGCTGGACTGGATCGTGGCCATGCCCGCGGGGGCCTTGGTGGTGACGGTTTTCGCGGTCGTGGGAGTGGCCAATTCGGTCAACATCATCGACGGCTTCAACGGCTTGGCGTCGATGTGCGTGATGCTGATGTTGACGGCGCTGGCGTATGTGGGCTTCCAGTCCGGGGACGTGCTGATGGGCACGCTGGCCCTTGCCGGCATCGGCGCCGTCATGGGGTTTTTCATCTGGAATTACCCGGCGGGGCTTATTTTTCTGGGCGATGGGGGTGCCTATTTCCTCGGCTTCTTCGTGGCCGAACTATCGGTGCTGCTGTTGGTCCGCAATCCCCTGACCGTATCGCCACTGTTTCCGATCCTGGTGTGCATTTACCCGGTTTTTGAAACCGTGTTTTCGATTTACCGCAGGCGCTTCCTGCGCGCCCAACCCACCAGCATGCCCGATGGCATTCACCTGCATTCGCTGATCTATCGGCGGGTGCTGCGCTGGGCGGTCGGCGATCGCAGCGCCAAGGCGCTGACTCGGCGCAATTCGATGACCTCGCCCTACCTCTGGATGCTGTGCATGCTGTCGGTGTTTCCAGCCATGATGTTCTACGGCAGCACGGCCATCCTGGCGCTGTTCATCGTTATATTCGCGGTCACCTACGTGGCGCTGTATTGGCGCATCGTCCGCTTTCGTTCCCCGCGCTGGCTGCGTCTCTTGTGGGAGAGCAAGCGCCGCGAGCCGCTGGCAGCGGATAATGATGGGTTATGACTGAAACGATCGACTCGGCGGTTGCCGATACTGAACCCACTGTTGCGAGCGCCGCCGGCCCGGCCTCTCCCATCACCGAGGCTCCGGCCGAAATTGCGCCGCGTTTCGACACGCTGGCACTCGATCAGAAGCTGCTGCGCGCAGTGATGGAGTCCGGCTACACGGCGATGACACCGATCCAGGCCAAGGCGATCCCGATCGTGCTGGCCGGTCGCGATGTGATGGGTGCGGCTCAGACCGGCACCGGCAAGACCGCCGCCTTCACGTTGCCGCTGCTGCAGAAGATGCTGCGGCATGAGACATCGAGCATGTCGCCGGCCCGCCATCCGGTGCGTGCATTGGTGCTGACCCCCACGCGCGAATTGGCCGACCAGGTCGCCAACAACGTCAAGAACTACGCCAAGCACACGCAACTGCGCTCGACCGTGGTGTTCGGTGGCATCGACATGAAGCCGCAGACGCTGCAGCTGAAGGCCGGCGTCGAGGTGCTGATCGCCACGCCTGGCCGTTTGCTCGACCACATCGAGGCCAAGAACGCGATCCTGAACCAGGTCGAGTACGTGGTGCTGGACGAAGCCGACCGCATGCTCGACATCGGCTTCCTTCCCGACCTGCAGCGGATCCTGTCGTTTCTGCCCAAGGCGCGCCAGACGCTGCTGTTCTCGGCCACGTTCTCGCCCGAGATCCGGCGCCTGGCGAACAGCTACCTGCAGGATCCGGTCACGGTCGAGGTGGCCCGCGCCAACGCCACTGCCACCAATGTCGAGCAGCGTTTCTACAGCGTGTCCGACGACGACAAGCGCGGAGTGGTGCGGCAGTTGCTGAAGAGCCGCAACCTGTCGCAAGCCCTCATCTTCGTCAACTCGAAGCTCGGTGCGGCGCGGCTGGCCCGCTCGTTCGAGCGTGACGGGCTCAGAACCGCGGCGCTGCACGGCGACAAGAGCCAGGACGAGCGTCTGAAGTCGCTGGCCGCCTTCAAGGCCGGCGAGGTCGATCTGCTGGTGGCCACCGACGTGGCGGCGCGCGGGCTCGACATTGCCGACCTGCCGGCAGTCTTCAACTTCGATGTGCCCTTCAACGCCGAGGACTATGTGCACCGCATCGGGCGCACCGGCCGTGCCGGGGCTTCCGGACTGGCAGTGACGCTGGTCACACGAGACGATGCGCGGCTGGTGTCCGACATCGAGCGGCTGATCAAGAAGTCGCTGGAGATCGAACCGATCGAGATCGAGGACGACCGCCCGCGCCGCAGGCCGTCGGCTGCTCCGTCGCCCAGCGAAGCCGACCAGCCTGCGCGGCGTGATGAACGCAGTGACCGAGGCGACCGAGGCGAGAGGGCTGCAGAACCGCCACGCCGACCGCAGTCGCAGGCGGCACGCGACCCGTTTTTCGACAAGCCTTACGAGCCCGACAGCGCAGCCACACCGTCGTGGGACAACGTCCAGAACCGCTCGTCGACCCCACCGGTTCGAACCGGCATGTCACCCAACATCCGGCAGAAGAAGAAAGTGGCGTCGCTGCTCGGCGGCAGCTGCTGACCCGTCCGGCGCTCAGCTGGCCAGCAAGCCGAACACGGCCGGCATCCGCGGCCAGGGCGGCGGCAGCGGCGCAGCACCTCGGCGCCAGCCAGCCACGCTATCGGTGCGGCTCCAGCCACTGGGCAGGCTCAAGCCGCAACTGACGGTGACCTGGGTCTGCGGCGCCAGCGCTGCCAGCATGGCCATCCACATGGCCTGGTTGCGGTAAGGCGTCTCGATCAGCAGCTGGGTTTGCGACGCGCGCCGTGACAGCGCTTCCAACTCTTTCAGCCGCTGCCCGCGCGCGTCGCCGTCCTGCGGCAGGTAGCCCACAAAGGCAAAGCTCTGTCCGTTGAGGCCACTGGCCGCAAGGGCCATCAGCAACGAGCTGGCTCCTGGCAGCGCGAGCACGGGCACGCCAGCCCGGTGCGCCGCCTGCACCAGCGCCGCGCCGGGGTCTGCCACCGCAGGCAACCCGGCGTCCGAGATCAACCCCAGGTCGTGCCCTTGCAGCGCCGGTTGCAGCAGGTCGTGCCACTCCGAAGTCGGCACCGGCTGGCCACTGCCCTTGCGAGCGCGCGGCAGCTCGGCGATGGCAATTTCCTGCAGCGGCAGCGCCAGCGGAACGATGGCTGCCACGCGCTTGAGAAAGGCCCGGGCACTGCGTGCGTTCTCCGCCGCCCAATGTCTCAAGCTGGCGGCGCGCCGGATCGCACCGTCTGCCAACACCGCTCGCAGGTCCACCGGGTCGGCCCCCAGGTCGAGCGCGTTCGGCACCAGCACCAGCGTGCCTGCAGCTGGCGCGGTGGATTCGAGGGTAGCGTGCGAATCAATCTCCATCGGGGGCACGCAACGGGTCGATGCCGACCGCACGCAGCAGGCGCGCCGTGCGGATCAACGGCAAGCCGATCAACGCGGTGGGATCGTCGCTGTCGATGCGTTCCAACAGGGCGATGCCGAGGGCTTCGCAGCGCGCGCTTCCGGCGCAGTCGTAGGGCTGCTCGAGCCGCAGGTAGGCGGCGATGTCGGCGTCGCTCAGGTTACGGAACCGCACCGCGACGGTGGCCACATCGGCCTGTTCGAATCCGCTCGACCGCTGCAGCACAGCGACTGCGGTGTGGAACTGCACATCGCGACCCTGGAGCTTTCTAAGCTGTGCCACTGCACCCGGGTGGTCACCGGGTTTGCCGATCGGCTCGGCATCGACTTCAGCCACCTGATCCGAACCGATCACGACCGAGTCACGGTGGGATACGGCCACCGCGCGAGCCTTGGCAAGGGCCAGGCGCAAAGCCAGCGCCCGAGGTGCCTCGCCCGCACGCGGGGTTTCCTCGACATCGGGTGCCACTACATCGAACGGCAGTTGCAGACGCGATAGCAGTTCGCGCCGGTAGCGAGAGGTCGAAGCGAGGATCAGGTGTTTCGAGCGGGGCATTCGGTGGTGGTAGCAAGGGAGGCTAGCAAGGGGTGGTGGCAAGGGCTGGACCGGCCCAGGGATCCCGACATTCTCGGTGCATGGATCGGGCTCACATGGGGCCATCGCGCGTCAGGCCCTGGCTACACTCGCTGGCGTGACCTGCAGCAACAACGCATTCCAGTGAGCCACCGGCCATCCGACCCCAAAGCCATCGAACTGGGTGGCTTTTGCCGTCAGGCCATGATTGTCTCGGGCGCGCTTCCGTTGACTTCTCTCGAGCGGTTGGCCACAGGATTCAGCGCCTTGCCCGATGGCGACGTGTCGTGGTCGGCCGCAGGCAGCACGGTGCCGATGGCCGGGGGTGCAGACGCGATGTGGCTGCACTTGCGGGCCTCGGCGGTGGTGCCACTGCAGTGCCAACGATGCCTGCAGACCCTGGCCGAACCGCTGCGCGTCGACCGCCGGATGCGCTTTGTGCGAACCGAGGACGAAGCCGCGCGGCTGGACGAGGAACTGGAAGACGACGTGCTGGTGCTGCCGCCGCGCCTGGATCTGCACGGCCTTCTCGAAGACGAATTGATCCTGGCGCTGCCGCTGGTACCGCGGCATGAGCGCTGCCCGCAGCCGCTGCCGACGCCCGCCCAAAACGCAGCCAACGACAGCGCCCCGGCGCCGAACCCTTTCGCAGCGCTGGCGGCATTGCGTAAAACGGACGGCGCCGATCGGTAGCGGGTCGCTGGCTGATTGACAGTGAGTCGCGTGTGCCGCACTGCTCCCTGGTGTGCGTCGGTTGTGGACGATTCCCCGGCTCCAGGCGTGTTTTCGGTCCCGAACCGGCTTGATATACTCATGGGCTTTGCCGTCGCGGCCGGCCGCCTCGCCGAGGTCCGCACGAACCGTGCCGACCACGCAGCAGGCAGCCAGCATTGAGTGCGGCGCCGATGCAGCGCCCATGCGCGCCGCCCATCTTTGGAGAATCTTATGGCCGTTCAGCAGAACAAGAAGTCGCCGTCCAAGCGCGGCATGCACCGCTCGCACAACGCCGTGGCAGCGCCGGGCATCGCGATCGAGCCGACCACGGGCGAGGTGCACTTGCGCCACCACATCAGCCCCACGGGTTTCTACCGTGGGCGCAAGGTCATCAAGACCAAGGCCGACGCCTGATCGGGCGTTGGCGGGTCGCGTGCCGGCCCGTCTCATGCTGCGTGACGCGGCTTCTGCCCGCAATTCAGGACTTGCGTCAGCGCACAGCAACCGCCACGGTTCGGTCAACCGCGTCGGGCTGGTGGCTTCGCTTGCGGCGTAGGCCACTGCGTCTCGCACGGATTTGCCGACAACCCCCATTCGGCCATGTCGACTTTGCCGCCGCCTGACGCGTTTGCCGGACGGGCGCTCGCGCCGCTGCCGCTGGTGCGCATCGCCGTCGACTGCATGGGCGGCGACCACGGCCCTTCGGTCACACTGCCGGCCTGCCGGGCCTTTCTGGCCAAGCACCCCGATGTCGAATTGATCCTGGTCGGCACCGAAGCCGCCATCGGCTCGACAACGTTGCCTCGCTGCACCTTCGTGGCTGCCACCGAGGTAGTGGCGATGGACGATTCGATCGAGGTGGCGCTGCGGCGCAAGCGCGATTCGTCGATGCGGGTGGCGCTGCAGCAGTTGAAGGGCGACGCGCATGCTTGTGTGTCGGCCGGCAACACAGGTGCGCTGATGGCGTTGGCGCGCTATCTGCTGAAGACACTCGATGGCATCGACCGGCCGGCCATCGCGACCGTGATGCCCAACCGCCTGGACGGCTACACCACGGTGCTGGACCTGGGCGCCAATGTCGACTGCACGCCCGAACACCTGCTGCAGTTCGCGGTCATGGGCAGTGCCCTGGTGTCTGCGGTGGATGGCAAGCCGGAGCCCAGCGTCGGGCTGCTGAACATCGGCGAGGAAACGATCAAGGGCAGCGACACCATCAAGCAGGCGGGCGAATTGCTGCGGGCGGCAGGCGAGCGCGGGACCATTCGTTTCCATGGCAACGTGGAAGGCAACGACATCTTCAAGGGCACCGTCGACGTGGTCGTTTGCGATGGCTTCGTCGGCAACGTGCTGCTGAAAACCGCCGAAGGCCTGGCGTCGATGCTGGCGGACTTCATCCGCCAGGAGTTCACGCGCGGCCTGTTCAGCAAGCTGGCTGCCGCGGTGGCATTGCCGGTGTTGAACCGCTTCAAGCGCCGGGTCGACCCCCGGCGCTACAACGGCGCGGCGCTGTTGGGCTTGCGCGGGCTGGTGTTCAAGAGCCATGGTTCTGCCGATGCCTTCGCCTTCGAGCAGGCCCTGGCGCGCGCTTATGATGCGGCGCGCAACCGGCTGCTCGACCGTGTGCGCGAGCGCATCGGGCCCACGCTGGCTGCGCTGCCGGCGGCAGCCGATGTCGATGCCGCAACTGCGGTGGCCGGGGTTTCGCCACTGCCGGGACTTGCGGGCCTCGCCGGCACGGCCAACGAATCTCCCGCATGAATCCAGAGGCTCCCATCAGCGACCTGCCTGTTCGTCACGCCCGCATCACCGGTACCGGCTCGCACCTGCCGCCGCGGCGACTGACCAACACGGATCTGGCGCGCATGCTGGCCGAGCGTGGCCAGGAGACCAGCGATGCCTGGATCGTCGAGCGCACGGGCATCCACGCGCGGCATTTCGCCGACGATGGCGTGGTGTGCAGCGACCTGGCGCTGCACGCCGCCCGCGCGGCACTGGAGGCTGCCGGCCGCAGCGCTGCGGAACTCGACCTGATCATCGTTGCCACGTCGACACCGGACATGGTGTTCCCGTCGACTGCCTGCATCCTGCAGCACAAGCTGGGCGCCAATGGCTGTGCTGCCTTCGACCTGCAGGCCGTGTGCTCGGGCTTCGTCTACGCCCTGGCTGTGGCCGATTCGATGGTGAAGTCCGGTGCCGCGCGTTGCGCACTGGTGGTCGGTGCCGAAATCTTCTCTCGCATCCTCGACTTCGACGACCGCAGCACCTGCGTGCTGTTCGGCGATGGCGCCGGCGCCGTCGTGCTGGAAGCCAGCGACGAACCCGGCATCCTGGCCTGCGAGTTGCACGCCGATGGCCGCCATGTCGGCATCCTGTGCGTGCCGGGCAGCGTGGCCGGCGGGCAGGTGGTGGGCGACCCGCTCTTGAAGATGGACGGTCAGGCGGTGTTCAAGCTGGCGGTGGGGGTGCTGGAAAGCGCCGCCCGCAGCGTGCTGGCCAAGGCCGGTCGCACCGAGAGTGATGTCGACTGGTTGATTCCCCACCAGGCCAACATCCGCATCATGCAAGGCACGGCCAAGAAGCTGAAGCTGTCGCTCGACAAGCTGGTGGTGACGGTGGACGAGCACGGCAACACCTCGGCGGCCTCGGTGCCACTGGCGCTCGACGTGGCGGTGCGCAGCGGCCGGGTCAAGCGCGGCGACACAGTGTTGCTCGAAGGCGTCGGTGGCGGTTTCACCTGGGGTGCGGTGCTGCTCGACTTCTGAAGACGCAGCAGACGCTTTGCACCGCCCGCACAGAGAGATCAACCATTCCATGCCTGCTTTCGCATTCGTCTTTCCCGGCCAGGGTTCCCAGGCCGTCGGCATGCTCGACGGCTTCGGCGACCACCCGGCGGTGTTGCGAACGTTGCAAGAGGCCTCTGACGCCATCGACCTCGATCTGGGCAGCCTGATCCGCAGCGGACCGAAAGAGCGCCTCGACCTCACCACCAACACCCAGCCGGTGATGCTGGCTGCAGGCATCGCCTGCCTGAACGCCTGGCGCGCCGAGGGCGGGGCCGAACCTGCGGCGGTGGCCGGACATTCGCTCGGCGAGTACAGCGCTTTGGTGGCTGCCGGTGCGTTGGATCTTGCCGACGCGATGCCGCTGGTGCGGCTGCGTGCCGAAGCCATGCAGAAGGCCGTGCCGGTGGGCGAAGGTGCGATGGCGGCGATCCTGGGGCTGGATGCCGAGGTCGTCCGCAAGGCCTGCGCCGAGATCGAACAGGAGCGCGGGCAGCCGGTGGCGGCCGCCAACTACAACGATCCGAAACAGACCGTGATCGCCGGCAGCAAGGCGGCTGTCGACGCGGCCTGCCTGCGGCTGAAGGAGATGGGTGCGAAACGCGCGCTGCTGCTGGCGGTGTCGGCGCCGTTCCACTCGCCACTGATGCGGCCTGCGGCCGAGGCGCTGCGCGGGCGGCTGGCCACGGTGCCGATTCGGTCCCCGCGCCTGCCGGTGATCAACAACATCGACGTGGCGGTGTGCAGCGACCCCGACGACATCCGCGACGCACTCTATCGCCAGGCCTTCGGTCCGGTGCGTTGGGTCGAAGTGGTGCATGCGTTGCAAGCGCGCGGTTTGCAGACGGTGGTCGAATGCGGACCGGGCAAGGTGCTGGCAGGCCTGCTCAAGCGCATCGACGCCAACATCACGGCAGCGACCGTGGCCGACCCGGCCAGCCTGCAGGCCACCAAGGAGTTGGTCGCTTGAACCCGCCGCAGCCAATCCATACCCCCGAGCCGATGACGGCCCTGGTCACCGGCGCCTCGCGCGGCATCGGCCGCGCGGTGGCGCTGGCGCTGGCGCATGCCGGCTGCCGCGTGGTCGGCACCGCCACCACCCAAGCCGGCGCCGAGCGCATCGGCCAGATGCTGGCAGCCAATGGCGCGGGACCCGCTGGCAGCGGCATCGTGCTCGACGTCACCGATGGCCCAGCGCTGGACGCCGCCATCGACGGCATCGTCAAACAGCACGGCGGGTTGCAGGTGCTGGTCAACAACGCCGGCATCACGCGCGACATGTTGTCGATGCGCATGAAAGACGACGACTGGGACGCCGTGCACGACACCAACCTGAAAGCGGTGTTCAGAGCCTGCCGCGCTGCCAGCCGGCCGATGATGAAACAGCGCTTCGGCCGCATCGTCAACATCACGTCGGTGGTGGGAGCGATCGGCAATGCCGGGCAGGCCAATTACGCGGCTGCCAAGGCGGGTGTGGCGGGTCTGTCACGGGCCTTGGCCCGCGAGCTGGGCAGCCGCAACATCACGGTCAACTGCGTGGCCCCCGGTTTCATTGCCACCGACATGACCGAAAGTCTTCCAACAGCCGCTCGCCAGGCGCTGCTGGCGCAGATTCCGCTGGCGCGCCTGGGCGAGGCCGAAGAGGTGGCTCATGCGGTGGTGTTCCTGGCGAGCCGCCAGGCCGGCTACATCACCGGCGCCGAGTTGCATGTCAATGGCGGCATGCACATGAATTGAAGCAGGCGAGTTGAAACCCGCCAGGCCGTGTTGTTGCCCCTTCTGCCGCCCTTCCAGCGGCCGGGGTTTAACCCGGTCGGCGGCATCCAAACCCCAAGCGGGCCACCGGTAGAATCGCCGGTTGTCCGTACGATCCCACTCCCGGAGGAGTCATGAGCGATATCGAAGCCCGAGTCAAGAAAATCATTGCCGAACAACTCGGCGTTCCCGAGTCCGATGTCACCAACGAAAAGGCCTTCGTTGCCGATCTGGGAGCCGACTCGCTCGACACCGTCGAACTGGTGATGGCGCTTGAAGACGAGTTCAGCATCGAGATTCCGGACGAAGAAGCCGAGAAGATCACCACGGTGCAGTTGGCGATCGACTACGCGTCGAGCCACCAGAAGGCCTGAAGGCGGTGGCCCACAGATGACCCGCCGGCGTGTCGTCGTCACCGGCCTCGGGCTCATCAGCCCGGTCGGCAATTCGGTCGCCGAGGGCTGGTCCAACCTGGTGGCTGGAAAGTCCGGCATCGATCTCATCACCAAGTTCGACGCATCGGCCTTTGCCTGCCGCGTTGCCGGTGAGGTCAAGGACTTTCGGATCGATGACTACATCCCGGCCAAGGAAGCGCGCCACATGGATGTCTTCATCCATTACGGCATGGCTGCGGCGATTCAGGCGGTGCAGGATGCGGGGTTGCCCCATGGCGCGACGCTGTCCGAAGCCGACGCCGAGCGCATCGGTTGCCTGATCGGCTCGGGGATCGGGGGGCTGCCGATGATTGAGCAGACCTGCGACGAGTACCGCGCCCGCGGCCCGCGCCGCATCACACCGTTTTTCGTGCCGGCCTCGATCATCAACATGATTTCGGGCCATGTCTCGATCAAGTACGGCTTCACCGGGCCGAACATGGCCATCGTCACCGCCTGCACCACCGGTCTGCATTGCATCGGCGAAGCGGGTCGGTTGATCGAGTACGGCGATGCCGATGTGATGGTGGCGGGGGGCGCCGAGAGCACGGTGTCGCCACTGGGCATCGGGGGCTTCGCGGCTGCACGCGCGCTGTCGACCCGCAACGACGACCCGAAGACCGCGTCGCGCCCCTGGGACCGCGACCGCGACGGCTTCGTGCTCGGCGAAGGTGCCGGCGTGCTGGTGCTTGAGGAATACGAGCATGCGAAGCAGCGCGGCGCGAAGATCTATGCCGAGCTGGCTGGCTTCGGCATGGGCGCCGACGCGTACCACATGACGGCGCCCAACGTCGACGGCCCGAAGCGGTCGATGCTGGCGGCGTTGCGCAATTCGCGCATCAATGCCGATGAGGTCAACTACCTCAATGCGCATGGCACCAGCACGCCGCTCGGTGACCTGAACGAGACCAACGCCGTCAAGCTCGCCTTCGGCGCACATGCGAATAAGCTGGTGCTCAGTTCCAGCAAGTCGATGACCGGCCACCTGCTGGGGGGCGCCGGCGGGGTCGAGTCGTTGTTCACGGTGCTGGCGCTGCACCACCAGGTCGCACCGCCCACCATCAATATCTTCAACCCCGACCCGCAATGCGATCTGGACTACTGCGCCAACGAGGCGCGAGCGATGAAGATCGATGTGGCGGTGAAGAACAATTTCGGGTTCGGTGGCACCAACGGCACGCTGGTGTTCCGGCGCGCCTGAGGCTGCATGCAAGCGGCGCCGCCGGTCAGCGTGCGGGGCTCCGGCGGCGTCGTCTGGCGCCTGGGGTGCGCGTTGTTGCCAGCGCTTGCAGCGATGGTTTTCGCGGCGTGGATGCTGGCGCACTCGGGCATTGAGGGATGGCGCCTCGGCGCTGCTTCTATGGCGGCTGGGGTCGTGACCATCTGCATGGCTCGCAGCACCGTTGCAGCAGTGCAGCGCGGTCGGTCTCAGACCCGCTGGTGGGCTGCCGTTGCGACCGAGCTGCGCTGGGACGGCCAGCAATGGTATTGCGGTGCCAGTGCCAATTCCGATCCTGATGTCGTCATCGAGCCCGACGTGATGATCGATCTGGATGGCTGGCTGCTGCTGCGACTGCGCGCACCGGGTGGCGGCGTGTCCCGTTGGATGCCGATCACCGCGGCAGAGGCCGGCAACGCCTGGCACGACCTGCGCGCAGCCTTGTACGCGCGGGCTCCGCAGGTGGCTGCGTCCGTGGCGGCGACACGTCGTTAGGCGTTTGAATGGCTGACGGCGATGCCGACGCCCTGTTGGTCGAACGCGTCAAGCGGGGCGACGTGCGCGCCTTCGAGATGCTGGTGGTCAAGTACCAGCGCCGGATCGAGCGGTTGATCGGCCGCATGGTGCGCGACAGTGACCTGGTGCAGGACATCGCGCAGGAGACCTTCATCCGCGCCTACCGGGCGATCCCGCAGTTCCGTGGCGACAGCGCCTTCTACACCTGGCTCTACCGGATCGCGGTCAATTCCGCCAAGAAGGCGCTCAGCGACATGAAGCGCGATCCGCTGGTGCTGGAATCGTCGCGCCGCGTTTCCGAGGATGGTGAAGAAACTTCGCGGGCCGAGAATGAACTAACCGACGGCGAGACACCCGAAGCCCTGCTGGCCACCAAAGAGATCGGCGCTGCGGTCAATTCCGCCATCGAAGCGCTGTCTGAAGATCTGCGCCAGGCGATCACGCTGCGCGAGATCGAAGGCCTCAGTTACGAAGAGATCGCCGAAGCCATGAACTGCCCCATTGGCACCGTCCGTTCCCGCATCTTCCGCGCCCGAGAAGCAATCGCCACCCGACTGCGCCCGTTGCTGGACACCGCCAGCGGCGAGCGCTGGTGAGGCAGAAACCCAGAAAGCACCGAAGCGATGACCACTCATCTCGATCTTTTTGCCCACGACCGCGTCGCCGATGACCAGCAGACCTGCCTGTCCGGACTGGCCGATGGTGAGGCGGCTGCGGTCGACGCGGCTTGCAGTCGCTGGCGCGACGATCCCGAGGCGCGGCGCACGTGGCATGCCTACCACCTGATCGGCGATGTCATGCGCTCCGACGAACTGGCCACCAGGCCCGCTCACGATGCGGCCTTCATGGCTGCGTTGCGACAACGGCTGGCGGCGGAGCCGGTGGTGCTGGCACCGGCTTCGGCCACGTCCGCAAGCCCGGCGCGGCGCCAATCCTGGTTGCTGCCGGTAGCGGCCGCGGCCGGCTTCGTGGTGGTGGCGGGGGTGCTGGTGCTGACACGCCCTGCAGCGCCCGATGCCGCTGGCGGATCGGAGGCCACAGCGTCGCGCCTGGCGATTGCCGACCGCACGGTGCCGGTCGCGCCGACGGGTTCCAGTGGTGAGCCGCTGATCGCGGTCTCGGGCCCGCAGCAACCGGGAGGTGGCGCAGGGTTGCGCCCGGCGCCGCTCAGCCCCATGCCCGCACCGATGTTGGTGCGGGATGCCCGACTCGACGACTACTTGCGGGCCCATCAAGCTGCTGGCGGCTTGGCTGCGGCCACGCCCGGCGGCTGGCTGCAGCGGGTCGATTCGCGCGTGTCACAACCGCCCGAGCGTTGATGCAGCAGGCGATGCAGGCGCGGCGCTGGCCTGCGCGGGCTCTCTTGGCGTGTGGCGCCTTCTGCCTGTGGGCCGCTGCGAACTCGGGCCATGCGGCCGCCGCTGGCAGCGGTGATCCGCTGGTTGCCGACAACGCAGCCGCCAGTCCCAAGGACGCGCATGCCTGGCTTAGCCGCATCCACCGCGCGGCGACCCGAGGCAACTACGAAGGCACGCTGGTGTTCAGCGCCGAAGGCACGATGTCCAGCGCGCGGGTGGCGCACTATGCGGTCGGTGGCCAGACCTACGAAGAGCTGGAAGCACTCGACGGTCGGCAGCAGCGCATCGTGCGCCGCAACAACGCTGTCCACACCCTGTGGCCGCAGTCACGGCTGGCGGTGGTCGAAACCCGCGAGACACTGGCAGCGTTGTCGGCCACGCCGCAGTCCATCGATCCGGTGGCGTTGGAACAGTACAGCCTGCGTTCGGAGGGACCGGCGCGGGTGGCGGGTCGTGACGCCGAAGTGATCCTGCTGCAACCGCGTGACGACCTGCGCTACGCCCAGCGTCTGTGGGCCGACCGTGCCACCGGCCTGCTGTTGCGCGCCGATGTGCTGGCGCCAGCAGCAGCAGGGGCGGCGCAACCCGGCGCGCCGCTGCCGGTGCTCGAATCGACAGCGTTCTCCGAAGTGCTGATCGGCGTCAAGCCGCAGCCCCGGCGGCTGATGCAGGCGCTGCAGGAGTTGGAGCCCGCCGCGTCTTCCGGCGCGGTCAAGGCCGCCGCCGACAGCGGACGCCCGGGTTGGCGGGTGCAGCGTCAACCGCAGGCCCGCACCACCCTGGGCGCCGAAGGCTGGGTGCTCGAGCATCCGGTGCCCGGGTTTCGCCTGGCGGGTTGCGTAAGACGCGGCATGCACGCGGCGGCGCCCGACGAACCGGTGCTGCAGGCAGTTTTCACCGATGGCCTGACCCATGTGTCGGTGTTCGTCGAACCCTACAAGGCGGGCGTGCATGGCGAGCCGATGCAGGCCCGGCATGGCGCCACCGCTTCGGCCATGATGCGTCGCGGAGAACGTTGGGTCACCATCGTCGGCGATGTGCCCCTGTCGACCTTGATGCGGTTCGGTGACGCCCTGGTGCGCCAGCCCCGCTGACCGCGGCGTGGCACTTCCTGCGGCCGACTTCTGTTCCCCGTTTCCCCGCTCCCCGTTCCCCGTTCCCCGTTCCCCGTTTCCCGTTTCCCGTTTCCCGTTTCCTGTTCCAGTGTCGCCTTCCTGCCCGTCATCTCGATCGAACCGCCCATGAACCCATCGAACCGACATCCACTTGTTCCGACCCTGCGCCTGGCCCTGGCTACGGTGGTGCTTGCAACCGCCGCGGTTCTCCCGCAAGGCGCCCATGCCCAGCAGCCGCTGCCGCCGCCGATCGTGTCGCTGCCCGACTTCACCGAACTCGTCGATCGAGTCGGGCCATCGGTGGTCAACATCCGCACCACCGAGCGCCGTGCCAGCAACGCGCCCTCGGGCATTGACATCGACCCCAACATCGAAGAGTTCTTCCGCCGCTTCGGCATTCCGATGCCGGGCCGTCCCGACCCCCGTCGTGGCGGCCGGGGCGGTGACGCCGAGCCGCAGCAACGCGGCGTCGGCTCCGGCTTCATCCTGAGCGCCGATGGTTTCGTGATGACCAACGCGCACGTGGTCGACGGTGCCGATGATGTCATCGTCACCCTGACCGACAAGCGCGAACTCAAAGCCAAGATCATCGGTGTCGACAAGCGCACCGATGTGGCGGTGCTGAAGGTCGAAGCCACCG
>JBDSMV010000171.1:0-5783 GCA_039915715.1 Rubrivivax sp.
GACATCGAAGACATCCGCGGCGTCACCGTCAGCAGCCAGATCGTCAAGCAACTCGAAGACCGGGGCTGGATCGATGCCATCGGTTACCGCGAAGCACCGGGCCGCCCGGCGCTGTATGCCACCTCGCGGCGCTTCCTGGACGACCTGGGGCTCGGCAGCCTGGAGCAGTTGCCGCCAATCGACGGCACCGACGACATCCGCGGCGCGCAGGCCCTGGCATCGCTCGAGAACCCGCCGCCGCTGATCGGCGACGGACAGGGCCTTCTGTCGCTGGATGCGCTGGATGCGGCGAATGCCGCCGACGCCGTAGCTGAAGCGCCGGCTGGTGATCCCGGACCCGATCTCGATCGCACCCCTGAATCCGTTTCCGTTTCGAACTCACCCCCCACCATCCCGACCGCATGAACCCTTCAGACGCAGACCCCTTGCCTGACACCCAATCCGACCGCGACCCCGACTCGGAGGCCTCAGCCGGTGCGCCGGCCGACGCACCCAAACGTCGGCGCGCACCGCGCAAGACCGCTGCAGATGCCGCTGCGCAGGCGTCGTCCGAGGTGGTTTCAAACTCGGTTTCGGATCCGGCCGCGGGCCCTGGGACCGCTGCGACCGACGCAGTCGCCACCGTCGCGACGTCAAACGAAGGCGAGGCGCCGGGCACGGCCGCTGCCGAGGCGGCGTCAGACGCCGGGGCGGACGGCGGGCCGGACGCCGCAACCGGTGGCCGGCGAGGCAGGAACCGCCGCCGGGGCCGCCGCGGCGGCGACCGGGCGCGCGATGGCGATGCGCAGGCAGCGGACCAGGGCGGGGAGGGCGAGATCGGTGTTGTGACAGCGGGCGGCGAAGCCGACGATCCCGAAGAGTCCCGCCCGCGCCAGGCCGGGCCGGCACAGACCCAGGCCTCTGATCGGGTAGCTCAGGACCGGCAGCGCATCGCGCCGGTGGTCGACGATCTCTTTGCCTTGGTGGTTTCAGGCGGCTTCGACGAGGGAGACATGGAGCCTGCAGACGCAGACGCTGATGCAACCCCGTCGAACGAAGCCGCTGCCGGCGCCAATGTCGGTGCCGGTGCCGACGATGCGCAAGGCTCCGACTCCTCGAGCGCGGCAGATGGCGAGCGCGAGCGGCCGCAGGCTGCCGATCAGCCACCCGAACCCGTCCGAGGCGGCGCCAGCGGGAACCCGGGCGAAAGCACCAGTGAAGGTACGAGCGAAGGTACGAGCGAGAGTGCAAGCGAAGGCACGTCTCGCCGCGTCCTCGCGCCCGATCCCGATGCACCGAAGCTGCACAAGGTGTTGGCACAGTCGGGGGTCGGCTCGCGCCGCGATCTCGAGCAAATGATCGCAGACAACCGCGTGACGGTAAACGGCGAAGTCGCCCACACCGGGCAACGGATTTCGTTTGGCGACCGCATCGCCATCGACGGCAAGCCGGTGCGCTTCCGAATCGCGCCGCCGCCCGCTCGCGTGCTGGCCTATCACAAGCCGGCTGGCGAAGTCGTCACGCACGACGACCCGCAGCAGCGGCCCACGGTGTTCCGCCGCCTGCCGCGGTTGGCACACGGCAAGTGGCAGTCAGTGGGGCGGCTCGACATCAACACCGAGGGCCTGTTGCTGTTCACGACTTCAGGCGAGCTGGCCAACCAGTTGATGCACCCGCGCTTCGGCGTCGAGCGCGAATACGCGGTGCGCTCGCTCGGACTTTTGGACCCGGACAGCCGCACCCGTTTGCTGGAAGGCGTCGACATCGACGGCCAGCGCGCCGCATTCAAGAGCATCGAGGACGGCGGCGGAGAAGGGGTCAACCACTGGTACCGCGTCGTCATCACCGAGGGCCGCAACCGCGAGGTGCGGCGGCTGTTCGAAGCGGTGGGCCATGCGGTGAGCCGGCTGATCCGCATCCGCTACGGCTCGGTGGTGCTGCCGCGGGGGCTCAAGCGCGGCGTCTGCGTCGATCTCGGCGATGCCGATCTCAAGGCGCTGCGGCGCCTGGCCAGCGGTCCGCGGCCGCATGCCGAAGACATGGGTGCCGGTGCCGGTGCCGGTGCTGGTCCCGGCGCCGGAGGACCCGGGCGCGACGATGCCGCCGAAGGCCCGAACGGTCCGCGCAAGGGCCGCAACCGCCGCGGGGGCAAGCGGCGCCCTGACGAAGTGCCCGCAGCGCGTGTTGAAGGTGGCGTCGAACGCGTCGCGGAGCCCGCGCCCCGGCCCCCGCCGAAGCCGCAGCGCCCGCCACGCGGTGACGGCGACTGGACCGGCGGCCCGATTCCGAACCCGCTGATGCAGACCTTCGACCGCCGGGCGGCGCAGGAGCGTTCGCCGCGGCGCGAGTACAGCGAGGACGGTCCGATCCCCAACCCGCTGCAGCAAACCTATGACAAGCGCGCCTTGCAGCAGGACCGTCGGCCGCAGCGCGACATGCCCGATGACGGCCCGATCCCGAACCCGTTGCAGCAGACCTACGACCGGCGCTTCGTGCACGGTGGCAAGGGCTCAGGCGGATTCGGCGCTGGCGGCAGCGGGCAGGGGCCTGCGGGCGCCGGCGACCGCGGCAGCAAGAAGAACCGCGGCGGTGGCGGCGTTGGGTTTGGCGGTGGCGGGGGTGGCGGGGGTGGCGGAGGGAGCGGTAGCGGCGGGGGCGGCGACGGCTACATCGGTGGCGACGCCTTCCTTCGCAAGGGTCCGGGCGGGGGACCTCGCAAAGGCGGCGGCCGTTCAGGCGGCGGGGGTTCCCGAGGCGGCCGCGGGGGCGGGCGCTGAGGTTGCAGGCTGACCCTGAAGTTACAATATAAGGCTTTGCCCGGAGCGCGAAAACGCACCCGCGGCGCATTCGAAGCCCCCCGGTTGCTGCCTCCGGCGGGACCCTCCCGGCCCTTCGCTCCGGCACCCGATGCGGGGCGCGCGGCCTGAACCCGAAGATGGATTGATCCCTCATGGAACGTACCCTTTCGATCATCAAGCCCGACGCCGTTGCCAAGAACGTCATCGGCCAGATCCTGGCCCGCTTCGAGGCCGCCGGCCTGAAGGTGGCTGCGGCTCGCATGGCGCACCTGTCGCGCAGCGAAGCCGAGGCCTTTTATGCCGTGCACAAGGCGCGTCCGTTCTTCAACGACCTGGTCTCGTTCATGATCTCCGGGCCGGTGATGATCCAGGTTCTGGAAGGCGATGACGCGGTCAAGAAGAACCGCGACCTGATGGGCGCCACCGACCCGAAGAAAGCCGACAAGGGCAGCATCCGCGCCGACTTCGCCGACAGCATCGATGCCAATGCCGTGCACGGCTCCGACGCTGCCGAAACCGCGGCGACCGAGATCGCTTTCTTCTTCCCCGCCATGAGCGTCTACTCGCGCTGAAGCCGACAGCCATCAGCCTGCACCCATCCCCCGGCGCTGCGACATGCCCGTGAACCTGCTCGACCTGGACCTGCGTGGGCTCGAAGCGCATTGCGACAGCCTGGGCGAAAAGCGCTTCCGCGCTGTGCAGCTGTTCCGCTGGATCCACCAGCGCGGGGTGTCGGACTTCGCGGCCATGACGGACCTGGCGAAGTCGTTGCGTGACAAGCTGCACGGCACCGCGGTCGTTCGTGCCCCGGCGTTGATGAGTGAACACCGGTCGGCCGACGGCACGGTCAAATGGTTGTTCGATGTCGGCGCCGGCGACGCCATCGAAACCGTCTTCATCCCCGAAGCCGACCGCGGCACGTTGTGCGTGTCGTCGCAAGCCGGCTGTGCGGTGGGTTGCCGCTTCTGCTCGACGGGGCACCAGGGTTTCAGCCGCAACCTGAGCGCGGGCGAGATCATCGGCCAGCTCTGGTTTGCCGAACACCGCTTGCGTGCGCAACTGGGGCTCAAGGCCGGCGAACGGGCCATCGACAACATCGTGATGATGGGCATGGGCGAGCCGTTGCAGAACTTCGGCGCGCTGCTGCCGACGCTGCGCACGATGCTCGACGACCACGGCTACGGCCTGTCGCGGCGCCGCGTGACGGTGTCGACATCGGGCGTGGTGCCGATGATCGATCGCCTGCGCGACGAATGCCCGGTGGCGTTGGCGGTGTCGCTGCACGCGCCCGATGACGCGCTGCGCGACACGCTGGTGCCGCTGAACCGCAAGTACCCGATCGACGAACTGCTGCAGGCCTGCCAGCGCTACCTTCCTGCCGCACCGCGCGATTTCATCACCATCGAATACTGCATGCTCGATCGCGTCAACGACGCGCCTGAGCAGGCCGATGCGCTGGTGCGACTGTTGAAACCGCGGTTGTCGTGCAAGCTCAACCTCATTCCGTTCAATCCATTCCCGGCGTCCGGGCTGCTGCGTTCGCCGCCCGAACGCGTGTCGGCGTTCGCCCAACGGCTGCAGGCTGCCGGCATCGTCACCACGGTGCGCAAGACCCGTGGCGACGACATCGACGCCGCCTGCGGCCAACTGGCTGGCGAGGTGCGTGACCGAACCGACGCCGCACCGCGCATGGCACGCCTGCGAACGAGTCCCATTGCCGGGCCTGCACCGATTGCCGTGCGGTCGTCCGCGGGATCGCCGGTGCGCTTGTCGTGAGCAACGACTGCATCCGCCTGCTGCTCCGGGCGGCGTCCATCGGCGGTCTGACGATGGTGCTCGCGGCCTGCGTCAGCACTTCGACCTCGACCTCCACGGCAGCGCCACCCGGACCCAACTCGGCGGCCGCCCCGGCCGAACCCGCCGACCCTGATCGTCGCGCCCGCCTCCGGCTCGAATTGGCCGGGCTCTATCTGTCGCGTGGGCAGGGCACCACGGCGCTGGAGGAGATCAAGCGCGCCTTGGCCGCCAAGCCCGACATGCCCGAGGCCTACAGTCTGCGGGGGCTGATCTACGACAGCCTGGACCAACCCGTACTGGCCGAAGAGAGCTTCAAGCGCTCGCTGCAGCTGGCGCCGCGCGATGGCGACGTGATGCACAACTACGGCTGGTTCCTGTGCCAGCGCAAGCGTTACGTTGAAGCCGACGCGATATTCGAGCAGACGCTGCTGCAGCCGGCGTATCGCGAGGCCGTGCGCACCCGACTGGCCCAGGGGGTGTGTCTGGCCCGCGCCGGCAGCTGGGCCGAAGCCGAACGTGCGTTGCAACGGTCCTACGAACTCGACCCTTCGAACCCCGTCACCGGTTACAACTTGGGCGAGGTGCTGCTGCACCGCGGCGAAGCCGAAAGGGCGCGCTTCTACCTGGGGCGCATCAACGCGGTGCGCGAACAGACCACAGCGCAGAGCCTGTGGCTGGCCGCGCGCATCGAGAACCGCATCGGCAACATCCAGGCACGCCAGGACCTGGGGCGCCAGTTGCAGGCGCGCTTTCCCGACTCGCCCGAGGCCATGAGATTCGAGCGGGGCGGCTTCGATGAGTGAGTCGCGATTCGACTCCGGCATCGCAAGTCCGGACTCGGTCGATGGCGGCCGGCCTGCGGCGCGCAACCGTGGGGCTGCGCCTGGCCCTGCCGTTAGCAGCAGCGCGGGCGCCTTGCTGCGTGCGGCGCGCGAAGGTCAAGGGCTGCACATCGCGGCCTTGGCGGCAGCCATCAAGGTCTCGCCCCGCAAGCTCGATGCGCTCGAGAACGACCGCCTGAGTGAACTGCCCGACGCGACCTTTTCCCGCGCCTTGGCGCAGACGGTCTGCCGCACCTTGAAGATCGACGCGCGGCCCGTGCTGGCGCTGTTGCCGGCCGCCGGCGCGACCTCGATCGAGCCGATCAGCCGCACTGCGCATGCCCCGTTCCGCGAACGCTCGGGCCGCGACGCGCCCAGCTTCGCCAAT
>JBDSMV010000164.1:0-29764 GCA_039915715.1 Rubrivivax sp.
GGGCGTCGGGGAGGGGGTTTGATGGGGGGTGATTCATGCGGGCAGCCCAGAAAGTGATTCGTGAATATATTGACCGCTGGTTTGACCTTGCGGAACGCGGTCGTTGCGGCGATGGGGTTGAGCGCAACGTCATGCGGCGTTGCAGCGTGCGCTGTGATGGAATTCGAGGCCGTCGATGGGCGGCGCGTGTAAGGCGCAACCCGGGCCATCGACCCAGGTCCGATGGCGCCAGCCGAGCCGGCCATCCGCCCAGTTGCCAACCGATCTTTCCAACGGAAACCCCATGTTTCATTCGAAAAGCCTCCCGTCTTTGCTGTCGCTGGCATCTGCCCTGGTGCTGGGCTTGTCGATGCTGCCAACCACCGGACATGCACAGACCCCGCTGAAGATGTCCAGCCAGTGGAACGAGAACACGGTGACCTCCGAAGCCGACCGCTGGTGGGCCGATCAGCTCGATCAGCGCTCCAAGGGCCAGATCAAGATCAAACTTTATTACAGCGGTGCCCTGGGCAAGGCCGGCGAAAACCTGCAGCTGATCCGCTCGGGCGGGGTCGAACTGGTCAACATGTCCGCCAGCTATTTCGGCGCCGACCTGCCGCTGTTCACTGCGCCGAATTCGATCCCGATGGCAATGGCCGAAGTGCCGCAGGCCAGCCAGTTGATGCGGCGCCTGATGGCCGAAGTGCCGGCGCTGGACGACGAAGCCAAGCGCAACGGCGTCAAGGCTTTGTGGTTCCACAACCTGAACCCGTATGTGCTGGTGTGCCGCGACCCGATTGATGGACTCGAAGGCGTCAAGGGCAAGAAGATCCGCACCTGGGGCTCCGACATGCCGCGCATGGTGCAGGCTGCCGGTGCCGTGCCGGTCACGCTGGGGCTGACCGAGTTGTACGAAGGCCTGAGCCGGGGCACCGTGGACTGCATCCCGTTCTCGGTCGACCTGATGGTGAACTACAAGATCTACGAAGTGGCCAAGCATGTCTACGACGTGACGCTGTGGCTCGGCCCGACCAGCGGCGTGTGGATGAACCGCGCCACCTGGGACGCGCTGCCCGCAGCGCAGCAGAAACTGATCCAGCAGGTGTCCAGCGAAGCTGCCGACAAGGACCGTGATCTGACGCTGGCTGCAGCCACCACGGCGGTTGCCAAGCTCAAGACCGAAGGCGTGCAGTTCCACAGCTTCTCGGCCGCCGACAAGGCTGCCTGGAAGGCCGCCAACCCGGACTTCTTCGCCTCGTTCATCGACACGCAGACCAAGGCTGGGCGCGGTGATGCGGCCAAAAAGATGGTGTCGATCTGGGGTGACGTCGTGGGGCAGTGATGCCCCCACGCTCCCTGACGGTCGCTGCCCCCCGAGGGGGCGTTCGCCTGCGGCCCGGCAAAGCCGGTTCCGCGGCTTTTCTGGGTGGGTTCGCTGCGCTTCGCTCGCGTTTGGTCGCGGGGGTCAGTGCGCTTCGGCTCGGGGTCGGGGATGGGGCGCGGTTTGCAGCTGCTTGATCCGCTGAACCGCGTTTGTGCGTGGTTGGCGGGCGTGGCGCTGCTGCTGATGATGGCCGCCGGGGCGGCCGATGTGCTGCTGACCAACCTCGACTGGCTCGGCTTGCAGAGTCGTCCGCTGGCGGGTGCGACCGAGTTCATCGCCACGATGATGGTGGTGGCGGTGTTTCTGGCGCTGCCGTTGGCACAGGCGCGAGGCTCGCACATTGCGCTCGATGTGACCCGGCATGCGCGGCCGGCCGTAGGGCGGCCGTTGAATGCACTGCACCATGCGCTGCATGCGCTCTTCTATGGCGCGCTGGCGGCCGCCGGTTTCATGCAGGCGCTGCAGTCGGTGTCGGTGGGTGAGTTTGCCGCGGGTGCCATCGACTTCCCGGTCTGGCCCGCGCGTGTGGTGCTGGCTGCCGGGGCCACACTGATGGCGCTGCAGTGCCTGGCCGATCTGTTGGCGGTGCTGCACCCGGCGTGGCGCCGCGGCGCGGCGGCTGCTTAGCCACGCGGCTGCAGACGGCGCACCGCATTCGTGGATCCGCTTTTGATCGGCATCGGCAGCGCCGTGCTGCTGGTGGTTGCGCTGCTGGCCGGCGTGCCGGTGGCACCGGCGATGGGGCTGATCGGCATCGGCGGCATGCTGCTGTCGGCCGGTTTCGCTTTCACGTGGTCGCAGCTGCGCGGGCTGCCGTATGCGGTGGTCAACACCTACGACTTCGCGGTGCTGCCGCTGTTCGTCTTGATGGGGGTTCTGGCCGAAGCGTCGGGCATCACCACGCAGCTGTTCGCGACGCTGGACCTGTGGCTGCGGCGCGTGCGCGGTGGGCTGTACCAGGCGGTGGTGCTGGGCTCGGCGATCTTCGCCGCGGTGTCGGGATCGACGATCGTCAATGCGGTGGTCTTCACCCGCATCGCGTTCCCGCAGATGGTGGCTTACGGCTACGACCGCAGCTTGTCGATCGGCTGCATCGCCGCCACAGGCAGCTTCGCCGCGATGATCCCGCCGTCGATCACGATGGTGATCTACGCCATCATGACCGAGCAGTCGGTGGGACGGCTCCTGATCGCCGGCATCGTGCCAGGGGTGCTGACCGCGGTGGTGTACTTCTCCGGCATCTGGGTCATGGTGCGGTTGAAGCCTTCGCTTGCGCCGTCGCTGAAAACTTCATCGACCCCCGCGGCGGGTGCAGTGGTGGCCACGCGCCAGCGGTTGCGCGCCACCGCCAGGCTGTGGCCGCTGCTGCTGCTGATCGTGCCGGTGATCGGCGGGCTCTATGCCGGGCTCTACCCCGCATCGGCGGCCGGTGCCGTGGGTGCCTTCTTCGCCTTCTGCCTGGCGCTGGCCCGCAGGCGCGGCAGCCGCGGCTGGTTGTCGCCGGTGCTGCAGGACGCCGCCGCCATCAGCTGCACCATCTTCGCGATCCTGATCGGCGGGCTCCTGATGTCGCGCATGCTGGTGGTGGCCGGGGTCATCGACCAGATGGTGCTGCTGATCACCAGCATCGCATCGACCCCGTTGCGCTTCATGGTGCTGGCCTGCGTGCTGTACCTGGTTCTGGGCTGCTTCCTGGACACCACCTCGATGATGGTGGTGACGCTGCCGTTCCTGTACCCGGTGGTGGTGGCGCTGAAGATCGACCCGATCTGGTTCGGCATCGTGCTTGTCAAATTGATCGAGATCTCGGTCGTGACGCCGCCGGTGGGGGTCAACCTGTTCGCGGTGCTGGGCGCCGCCGGCAAGGACACGCGGGTGTCCGAGGTGCTGCGCGGCGTCATGCCGTTCATCGCCATGGAGATGCTGGTGCTGGCGCTGCTGGTGGCCGTGCCGTCGCTGTCGACCTGGCTGCCCGACCACATGCTGAGCGCCGCGCGCTGAACCCTGCCCGATGAACTTTCAGATCCCACCCCACCTGCATGCGCGGCTCAATCTGCAACCGGACCCTGCGGGGACGCCCGGTGCGGTGCGCATCGTGTTGCCGCTGCAAGCCAACATGGCCGCCGACACCGTGGGGCGCTGGGCCGACGGCCCGCGGCGCGACCATGCGGCGATGGTTTTCGAGCAGGCCGACGGCACACTGCAGACTGCCAGCTTCGCAGCGGTCGACGACGAGGCCACGCGGCTGGCGCAACACCTGCGCAGCAGAGGTATCGGCAAGGGCGACCGGGTCGCGATCCACACCGGGCTGCGGCCCGAAACCGGGGTGGCGCACCTGGCGGTCTACAAGCTCGGCGCGATCGCGGTGACGTTGTCGCAGCTGTATGGCATCGACACCCTGCGCCATGTGCTGGACCGCTCGGAAGCAGCGGTGATCGTCACCCAAGCGGCGGCATGGCAACCGTTCCGCAGCGAGGCATTTCCGCACCTGCGGCATCGCATCGTTGTCGGCGGGCATGACCGCTTCGAAGGTGATGCCGAGATTGCTTACGAGCGCGCCATTGCCGAACGGGCAGACGGCTTCGTGGCAGCGATCACCCACGCCGACGACCCGGCGCTCCTGATGTTCACTTCCGGCTCCACCGGACTTCCCAAGGGCATGCGGCACGGCCACCGCATCCTGCAGGCCTACCTGCCGAGCATTGCGCTGTTCTTCGACCTGGACCTGGACGATGACGGCTCGGTGTTCTGGTCGCCAGCCGACTGGGCGTGGGTCGGCGGTTTGCTGGACCTGCTGCTGGCGGCCTGGGCCTTCGGGCATACGGTGGTGACGAGCGAAGCGAGGTTCGACGCCGAATGGGCTTTCGACTTCATGACCCGGCAACGCGTCACCCACACCTTCCTGACCCCGACCGCGTTGAAGCGCCTGGCCGAGGTGCCGAAGCCGCGCGAACGGTGGCCTGGACTGAAACTTCGGGTGATCTGCACCGGCGGCGAGCCGTTGCCGGGTCAGGTACTGGACTGGTGCCAGAACGAGCTCGGCGTGGTCTGCAACGAGTTCTATGGCCTGACCGAGGTCAATCACCTGATCGGCAACTGCCGTGCGCTGGCCCCTCCCATCGCCGGCAGCATGGGGCTGGCGTATCCGGGGCATGGCACCACGGTCGTCGACGAGCACGGCACCGAGTTGCCACCGGGCGGGGTCGGCGAGATCGTGACCCGCGCCGACGATGCCACGCAGTTTCTGGGCTATTGGCGCGACCCGGAGCGCACGGCGGCGTTGCGCTTGTCCAACCGCTGGCTGCGCACCGGCGACATCGGGCTGCGCGACGCCGCGGGCTACTTCTGGTACCGCGGCCGCGCCGACGACCTCATCAAGAGCGCGGGCTACCGGATCGGGCCGGCCGAAGTCGAGGAATGCCTGCTGCGACACCCGGCGGTGGCCGAAGCGGCGGTAATCGGCATCCCCGATGCGGCACGCGGCCAGATCGTCAAGGCGGTCGTCCGACTCAAGGCCGGGCATGCCGCCGACCACTTGATGACGCTGTCATTGCAGCAGCATGTGAAGACCCGGCTAGCGAGCTACAAATACCCGCGCGTGATCGACTATGTACAGCGCTTCGAGATGACGTCCAGCGGCAAGATCGACAGGAAGCCCTTGCGCGGCTGATGGCCCCTGACAGCGGGCGCCTAAGCCAGCAGCTGGATCGGCAGCAAGCCCTCGACTGCGCCGGCGCGCCTGGCCAGGCGACGGTCGAAGGTCAGGAACGCATTGGCACGCGCGCTTCGGGCCAGATGCAGCGCGTCGGCGAAATCGAGCCCGCGGTCCATGGCGTCGAGTGCCACCAGCACCTCGGATCGATCCTCCAGCGTGATGTGTTCGATGCCCGTCAAAGCCCGCAACACCCGGGAGACCTGCTGCCGGGTCAGTTCGTAGAAGCCCCGCAGCACCCACTCCAGCTCCAGCAGCACCGTCACCGACACGAACGAGCGGTCGGCCAATGCCGCCACCGCCGCGGGGCGTTGGCGAGCCGCTTCCGGGTCCGCTTCATCGTCGACAAAGAAGCGTGCCAAGACGTTGGTGTCCAGCGCTTTCACGGCTTGCTGCGCGCCGTCCCACGGGACAGCGTCGACGCGGCATCGAAGTCGGCCAGGCTGCGCGCAACGCCTTGCGGCTTGGCCCTTACCAGACCCGCCAGCTCAGACACATCGGCAGTCGCGACCGGCCGCAGCACGCGCAGCTTCAAGCCATCTGGCTCTTCCAGCACTTCGAGCCGGGCGCCAGCGCCCATGCCCAGCCGGCGCCGCAGTGTGGCGGGCAACACGATCTGGCCTTTGGTCGATACGACGAGCGTGGGCATCAGGAGTCTCCATTGCGAATGCATCCGAGTGATCATACTTGGCTTACTATGTAAGACAAAGTGAAAGAAGGGTCGACGAAAGCGACCTCCGCCGGCGACATTCGTCTCTGTGCGGTCCCCACTCACGACGCGACTCTTGCTATCCTGCCGCCCGCCCCTTCCTTCGACTGCGGACCTCCCCATGCGACTGCTGCCCAAGCTTGTGCTCTTGACCCCGATGGTCCTTGCCACCGCTGCGTGGGCCGAGCCCGCCGTCATCTACGACATGGGCGGCAAGTTCGACAAGTCGTTCAACCAGGCGGGTTACGCCGGTGCCGAACGTTGGAAGAAGGAAACCGGCAAGCCCTACATGGAGTTCGAGATCTCCAACCCCACCCAGCGCGAACAAGCCGCGCGGCGCATGGCCGAACGCGGTGCCGATCCGATCGTCGCGATCGGTTTCTCGCAAGGCAGCGTGATCGAGAAGGTGGCCAAGGACACGCCCAAGACCAAGTTCGTGATCATCGACGCGGTGGTGAACCTGCCCAATGTGCAAAGCATCACCTTCAAGGAACAGGAAGGCAGCTTTCTGGTCGGCATGATGGCCGCAATGGCCAGCAAGACCGGCAAGGTGGGCTTCATCGGCGGCATGGACATTCCGCTGATTCGGCGCTTCGAATGCGGTTTTGTCCAAGGTGCGAAGTACGCCAACCCGAAGGCCACCGTGGTGGCCAACATGACCGGGACCACCCCCACCGCCTGGAACGACCCGGCGCGTGGGGCGGAGCTGGCCAAGTCGCAGTTCGCAGGGGGTGTCGACGTGGTGTTCGCTGCTGCCGGCGGCACCGGCATCGGGGTCTACCAAGCGGCCAAGGACGCCGGCAAATTCGCGATCGGCGTCGACAGCAACCAGAACCATTTGCAGCCCGGCACCATGCTGACGAGCATGGTCAAGCGCGTCGACGTGGCGGTCTACACCGCCTTCAAGGGCGTGACTCCGGGCGTGACCGCACTCGGGCTGAAGGAGGGCGGGGTCGATGTCGCCATCGACGAGAACAATGCCAAACTGGTAACGCCAGAGATGAAGCAGAAGATCGACGCCGCCAGGGCCGACATCATCGGCGGCAAGATCAAGGTGGTCGACTTCATGACCGACAACAAGTGTTCGTGAACCGCAGCGCCTGAGCCGCTGCACGCAGCCCTTCGAACCAGGGGCCTGGCCACGATGGTCGCTCCCGCAAGCCGGCCCGATGCCGTGGCGATGCGCCACATCGCCAAGCGCTTCGGCGCGGTGCAGGCCAATGACGACGTCTCATTGACGGTGGCCGCCGGCACGGTGCATGGCATCGTCGGCGAAAACGGCGCCGGCAAGAGCACGCTGATGTCGATCCTGTACGGCTTCTACGAAGCCGACAGCGGGCAGATCGCCATCGACGGCCAGACAGCGCGCATCCGCCATTCGGCCGATGCCATCGCCCTCGGCATCGGCATGGTCCACCAGCACTTCATGCTGGTGGACACACTCTCGGCACTCGACAACGTGATGCTGGGCGCCGAGCCCGACTGGCGCTTGCAGCCCGCGCGCCGGATGGTGCGCAAGCGGCTCGACGCGCTGATGCAGCAGACCGGTTTGCAGGTGTCACTGGAAGCCGCGGTCGCCGACTTGCCGGTGGGCGAACGCCAGCGGCTCGAGATCCTGAAAACGCTGTTCCGCGGCGCTCGCATCCTGATCCTGGACGAACCGACTGCGGTGCTGACCCCGCAGGAAACCGAGGCGCTGTTCGGCACCCTGCGCGGGCTGCGCGACAGCGGCTGCACGGTGCTCCTGATCACGCACAAGCTGAAGGAGATCCTGGCGCTGTGCGATGCGGTGACGGTGATGCGCAATGGCCGCGTGGTGCTGGACTGCGCCATCGGCGACACCAGCATCGACGGGCTGGCCGAAGCGATGGTGGGCCGGCGGGTGGAAATGGTGCGGGCCCTGCCGGTGGCGTCCGAATCTGCTTCCGCTACCGCCTTCCCCGAAGCAGCGCCGTCCGGCCCGGTGCTGCTGCAAGCCGAGCATTTGTCGTCGACCGACGCGCTGGGCGTGGTGCGCCTGGCCGATGTCTCGTTGACCCTGCATGGCGGCGAGATCGTCGGCATCGCGGGGGTGTCCGGCAATGGCCAGAGCGAACTGCTGGACGTGCTGGCCGGCCTGCTCGCGCCCACCTCAGGCAATCTGACGGTAATGGACCCGAGCCCGCGGCGCTACAGTGCCGAGCGCTGGATCGACCCGCGGCAAGCGCGCCGCCACCGCATCGCCCATGTGCCTGAAGACCGTCACCGGCGCGGCTTGGTGATGCCGTTCGCCGCCTGGGAATCGGCCACGCTCGGGTACCACGAACGACCGCGCTACAGACTGCGCGGCTGGCTGCAGCGCCGACACATGAAGGACGACTGCGCGCAGATGATGCAGCGCTACGACGTGCGCCCGCCCAACCCTCAGTTGCGCAGCAGCCTTTTCAGCGGCGGCAACCAGCAGAAGCTGGTGCTGGCGCGTGAAGCCGTCCCGCATCCCGATGCGCCGCAGGTGCTGCTGGTGGGGCAGCCGACGCGCGGGGTCGACATCGGCGCCATCGAATTCATCCACGGTCGCCTGCGGGCGATGCGCGATGCCGGCGGCGCGGTGTTGGTGGTGTCTTCCGAGCTCGACGAGATCCTGGCGCTGGCCGACCGCGTGGTGGTGATGAACGGCGGCCGCATTGCGGGCGAACTGCCGATTGCCGATTGCACCGAAGCCGCGCTCGGTCGGCTCATGGGCGGCGCCTGACGATGGCCGGCAACGCCGCTGAAGTCGAACTGCCGCGCTGGCTCGATGTGGCGGTGCTGCCGCTCGTCAACCTGCTGCTGGCGTTGGCGGTGGCGGGCGTCGTCGTCACGCTGGTCGGGTTCGAACCGGCCCAGGTGGTGACGCTGCTGATGAAGGGCGCCTTCGGTTCGAAAGCCGGCCTCAGCTACACGCTGTACTACGCCACCACCTTCATCTTCACCGGGCTCGCGGTGGCGGTGGCCTTTCACGGCGGGCTCTTCAACATCGGCGGTGAAGGCCAGGCGATCATGGGCGGGCTCGGTGCCGGGCTGGCGGCGCTGACCTTCGGCGACGCCTTGCCGGCCGCGCTGATGCTGCCGCTGATGGTGCTCTCGGCGGCTCTGTTCGGTGGGGTCTGGGCAGCAATCCCGGGCGCACTGCAGGCTTGGCGCGGCAGCCATGTCGTGATCACCACCATCATGTTCAACTTCATCGCTTCGGCGCTGCTGTCATACCTGCTGGTGGGGGTGCTGAAGGAGCCCGGCAACATGACGCCCGAGAGCCGTGCCTTCGCACCGTCGGCGCACCTGCCCGGCATCCACGAAGCGCTGGCCTGGGTCGGCATCGACTGGCCGCGCACGCCGCTCAACCTGTCGCTGCTGCTGGCATTGGCTGCGGCGCTGCTGGTGCACCTCGCGCTGTGGCACGGCAGCGGCGGCTATGCGTTGCGTGCCACCGGCTTCGCGCCCGATGCGGCGCGCTATGCCGGCATCCAACCCAAACGCTTGATCGTGTTTGCGATGGCAGCGTCGGGGGCGTTGGCCGGGCTGGTCGGGGTCAACGAGATCGCCGGCGTGCACGGTCGGCTGCTGCCCGACTTCGTGGCGGGCGCGGGATTCGCGGGCATTGCGGTCTGCCTGATCGGCCGCAGCCACCCGGTGGGCATCGTGCTGGCATCGCTGCTGTTCGGCGCGCTGTACCAGGGAGGATCGGAGCTGTCGTTCGAAATCAGCGGCTTCAGCCGCGACATGGTGTTCATGCTGCAGGGGCTGATCGTGCTGTTTGCCGGTGCGATGGCGCGGATTGCAGCGCCGGGCTTGTATCGGGTCTGGATCGGGCTCGGTGGAGGGCAACGCGGCAGCAGCCGCCCGCTGGCGCCGGTGGAGCGCGGCGATGGATGAGGTGCTGATCGGCACCGTGCTCGCCAGCACACTGCGGGTGTCGGTGCCGTTGATCCTCTCCGCGATGGCCGGTGTGCTGTGCGAGCGTTCGGGGGTCATCGACCTGGGGCTCGAAGGCAAGATGCTGATGACCGCCTTCACCACCGCCAGCGTCGGCGTGGCCAGTGGTTCGCTGCCACTGGCGCTGGCGGCTTCGTTGGGGGTGGGGGTGGCGCTGTCGATGCTGCATGGCTATGCCTGCGTCAGCCACCGCGGCGACCAGGTGGTGCTGGGGGTGGCGATCACGATGACCGCAGCCGGCTTGACGGTGGTGCTGGGCATCGCGCAGTTCGCCATGGGCGGGCAGACCCCGCCGGTGCCCGATGCAGTGCGGCTGTCGGGCTGGTTCGAAGGCGCCGGCGCGGTGGTGGCGGGCATCCCGTTCGTCGGCCAGGCGCTGTCGCTGGCGCTGTTGGGCCACAACCTGATGGTCTACGGCGCACTCGTGTCGGTGGCCGTGGTGTGGTGGCTGCTGTACCGCACCCGCTTCGGTCTGCGGCTGCGGGCTGCGGGCGAGAACCCGGCAATGGTCGATGCGGCGGGCGTGTCGGTGAAGGCCTTGCGCTACCAGGCACTGGCTCTTAACGGGGTGCTGAGTGCGCTGGCCGGCTCGTACCTGGTGCTGGCGCAGAACCCGAGTTTCATCCCCCACATGACCGCGGGCCGCGGCTACATGGCGCTGGCAGCGCTGATCTTCGGCAAATGGCACCCCGTCGGCGCGCTCTGGGCCTGCCTGCTGTTCGGGTTTCTGGACGCGGTGTCGATCCGGCTGCAGGGCGTGGTGCTGCCCGTCATCGGTGCGGTGCCGGTGCAGGCGATCCAGGCGCTGCCGTATGTGTTGACAGTGGTGTTGCTGGCAGGATTCATCGGCCGCGCAGCCGCGCCGGCCGCACTCGGGAGGCCCTATGTCAAGACTCGCTGAATCTCTGGTGGCGCCCGAGCAGAACGCGCTGTTCGCCGCGGCCCGCGCCGTTCGCGAACACGCCCATGCGCCGTACTCGAAGTTCGCGGTCGGCGCGGCGGTGCAGGACGAACATGGCCGCATCCATGCCGGCTGCAATGTCGAGAACGCTGCCTACCCACAGGGCTGGTGCGCCGAGACCTCGGCGCTGGCGGCGATGGTGGCAGCTGGTGGCACACGGGTGACCGCGGTGCTGGTGATGGGCATCTCCGACCATCCGGTAACCCCCTGCGGCGGCTGCCGCCAACGGCTGCGCGAATTCGCCGCCGACGACTGCCCGGTGTGGGTGGCCGGGGCTGCAGGCATCATCGCCAGCTTCACATTGGGTGAATTGCTGCCCGACAGCTTCGGGCCGCACCATCTGTCCCCCTGACGTCGCGGTCCCTGTCGCAGACCCCTGTCTGCAACCGGTCGTCCCAGAGGCGTCGATCAACCAGCCGAGCCACAGCCGATGAACGACAGTGTGCAAGCTTCCGCCGACCTGCTGCTGGACCGTCTGGGTTCGAGTCGGCGCGCATTCAAGCCCCGCATCGCGTTGCTGCTGGGCTCCGGTTGGGCGCCATTCGTCGACCACATCGAAGACCCGCTCGACATCCCCTATGCCGACCTGCCGGCATTCCCGGCGCTGGCGGTCAGCGGCCACCGCGCGATGGTGCGGGCCGGACGCATCGGCCCGGCCGGCACCGAGGTGCTGGTGCTGGCGGGCCGCAAGCACGCTTACGAAAGCGGCGCTGCCGATGGCATGACCGGCGCCATCCGCACCCTGGCCGCGGCCGGCGTGCAGGTGCTGCTGCAAACCAATGCCGCCGGCAGTCTCGACCCGGCCATGCGCCCCGGCGACCTGATGCTGGTGACCGACCACCTGAACCTGCCGCAGCGCTCGCCGCTGTGGGGCGAGACCGGTGATGCGCGGTTCCAGGACATGACCGCAGCCTACGACCCTTTGCTGCGGAGCCAGGCGCTGCAGGCAGCGCAGGCTCGGGGCATCACCCTGCACCAGGGGGTCTATGCCTGGATGATGGGTCCGCAGTTCGAGACCCCGGCCGAGATTCGCATGCTGCAGCTGCTGGGTGCGCAGGCGGTCGGCATGAGCACGGTGCCCGAAACCATCACCGCTCGCCATGCGGGCTTGCGGGTGCTGGCGCTGTCGATGATGACCAACATGGGCGCTGGCATGGAAGCCGAAACGCTGAGCCATGCCCACACACTGGCCACCGCGACCGCGGCCGCCGACCGCGCCGTGGCGCTGCTGGCCGCGGTGGTCGGGGCCCTGCAGATCTGAATCGACCCTTCCCGGCCCTTTCAGGGCATTCAGCGTTTTCGGAGCTTGCCCATGTCACCCGCTGCATCCCCCACCGCTGCCGCCAGCGAGCCGCCGGAGAACCTGCGCCAGACCGCCCGCATCGCGCTGGCCTGTCTGGACCTGACCAGCCTCAACGACGATGACAACCCGCTCGTGATCGAGCGCCTGTGCGCCCGCGCGGTCGGCCCCCACGGCCCTGTGGCTGCGGTCTGCGTGTGGCCGCGTTTCGTCGCGCAGGCGCGCGCGCTGCTGCCGCCGCAGGTGGCGGTGGCCGCGGTGGCGAACTTTCCCGATGGCGGCAAGGACCGGGCGCGTGCCGTGCGCGACACCGCCGAGATCGTGGCGGCCGGCGGCCAGGAGGTCGACGTGGTGCTTCCCTGGCACGAACTGTCGGTGGCCGACACGCTGCTGGCCGCGGTGCGGCGCGAATGCCAGGGCCTGCGGCTCAAGGTGATCCTGGAAACTGGCGAGCTCGACGACCCGGTGGTGATCGAACGTGCGGCGCGCATCGCGCTGGAAGCCGGCGCCGATTTCCTGAAAACCAGCACCGGAAAAACGCCGCACGGCGCTTCACCCGCCGCCGCGCGGCTGATGCTGGACGCGATCGCGGCCGACCCGTCGGCCCGTGACCATGTCGGCTTCAAGCCTTCGGGCGGCGTGCGCACGGTGGCCGATGCGGCGGTCTACATCGCTCTGGTGCACGAGATCCTGGGCGCTGATGCGCTGAACCCCTCGCGATTTCGCATCGGTGCCAGTGGCATCCTCATCGATATCGAAGCGGTGCTGAACGACGAAGCGCCGCATGCCGCACCGGCCGCGCCGCCGGCTGGCAGCTACTGAACGACACGCGATCTTCTTCCTGTTCGATCTCGCACCCGTTTCCCACCATGTCAAACCCTTCTGTTCACAGCCGCTTGGTCGCTCTGACCCTTACCCTCGGGGCCGCCCTGTCGGCCGCCGTGCTCGCGGGCTGCGCCGCACCGCCGCCCGCCGCACCGATCGCCACTGGCCCGGTGCAACTGCGCATCCTGGCCATCAATGATTTCCATGGCAACCTGCAGCCGCCGCAGAGCGGCATCCGCATCAAGGACCCGGCCGACGCGTCGAAGACGCTCACGCTGCCGGCCGGTGGTGCCGAGTACCTGCACACCGCAGCAGCCAAGCTGATGCAGGGCCACCCGAACCACGTCTTCGTCGCCGCCGGGGATTTGATCGGCGCGTCGCCGCTGCTGTCGGCGCTGTTCCACGACGAACCGACCGTCGAGTCGCTGAGCTTGATGGGGTTGCAGATCGCCGCGGTCGGCAACCACGAGTTCGACAAAGGCTCGGCCGAGTTGCTGCGGATGCAGAACGGCGGTTGCAAGCCCGGCACCGGCTGCAAGGGTCCGAGCGGTAAGTTCGATGGCGCGGCCTACCACTACCTGGCCGCCAGCACCATCGACGAGCGCAGCGGCAAGACGCTGTTCCCACCGTACGAGGTGCGGCGCTTCGAAGGCGTGCCGGTGGCCTTCATCGGCCTGACGCTGCAGGCCACGCCGCAGATGGTGGTGCCGGCCGGCGTGGCGGGCCTGCGCTTTCGCGACGAGGCCGACACCGTCAACGGGCTGGTGCCCGAGCTGAAGTCACAGGGCGTCGAGGCGATCGTGGTGCTGATCCACGAAGGCGGCGTGCCCACCGGCGACTACAACGAATGCCCCGGCATCAGCGGCGAGATCGTCGACATCGTCAAACGCTTCGACAAGGCCGTCGACATCGTCATCAGCGGCCACACCCACCGCGCCTACAACTGCCGCATCGACGGCCGCTTGGTCACCAGCGGCGACAAGTACGGCACCATCGTCACCGCCATCGACGTGCAACTGGACCGCCGCAGCGGCGACGTGATCAGCGCCCGCGCCGACAACAGCCTGGTGCGCCACGATGTCTATTCCCGCGACCCGGGGCAGACGGCGCTGATCGACTCGTATGCCAAGTTGGCCGTGCCGCTGGCCAAGCGCGTGGTGGGTTCGATTTCGACCCACCTTCTGGTGGCCACCAACCCCGCCGGCGAAAGCCCGCTGGGCCTGGTGATTGCCGATGCGCAATTGGCCGCAACGACGAAGCCCGAAGACGGCGGCGCCCAGATCGCCTTCATGAACCGGGGCGGCATCCGCACCGACCTGCTGCGCCCGGACGACGGGCAGGTGCGCTATGAACAGCTGTTCGCCGCCCAGCCGTTCTACAACAACCTGGTGACGATGACACTGACCGGCGCGCAAGTGTTGAAGGTACTGGAGGAGCAGTGGAAGAACGCCGACTACAGCCGCCTGATGCAGGTCTCCAGCGGCTTCAGCTACAGCTGGGACCAGAATCGCCGACCCGGCGCCCGGGTGGTGCCTGGCAGCGTGATGCTGAACGGCAAGCCGCTGGACCCGCTGGCCAGCTACCGCGTGACGGTCAACTCGTTCATGGCCAGCGGCGGCGACGGCTACTCGGTCTTCAACGAAGGCGTCGACCGCCGCACCGGCGGCTTCGATGTCGAAGCGCTGGAAGCGTACATCGCGAGCCATCCGCAGTTGGCACCACCCACCGCCGGCCGGATCGCAAAGCTGCCATGACGGTGCGGCAGGCGATCCCTTGCGGCGCGCGGCGCCCCGCGACCGCTCCCGCTCCCGCTCCCGTCTCCGCTTCCTTCCTCGCTCCCACCAGGCTGCGGGAGTTGCCGACGGCGTTGCTGACGGCATTGCTGACGGCGTTACTGACGGCGTCGCTGGTGTCCGGTTGCGCCACGCCGCGCCCTGAGCAACCGGTGCCGCCGGCTGGCGTGTCCGTGCCTGCGCCGGCCACCGCCGGCAGCGAATCCGGCGCCCGCATCTGGCAATACCCGGCTTCCGAGTTCCCGGCCATGTGCGTGGTGATGCAAGCCGATGGCACGCTGCGTTTCGTTGGCGGCTTCGGTTTCTTCAACCCTGGCAGCTGGCGCGTCGACCCCGCGAGCGGGCTGACCGCGCTGACGCTGGGCGGCAGCGGGCCGTTTCCGGGGCGCGACCGGCCGGCGTCCGCGAGGGCTGTCGAAACCGTTCCCGCAAGCGTCGCCCGGCCCGCGGTGGTGCTGCGCAGCGACCCCGGGAAACGCCAGCTGGATTACCGCATCGACGCCCGCACGCCTGCGATCGACTTCGCGGGTTTCGTGTTCTTCCGCTCGCCGACCTGCAGTGCCGGATCCTGAGCGCTTGATCTCACCCGTTAACCCGACCACTGCCATGCTCGAACTCCGACCTGGCTGCGAACACTGCGACCGCGACCTGCCGCCGGTCGCTGCCGAGGCGCGCATCTGCAGCTACGAATGCACCTTCTGCGCCACCTGCGTCGAGCAGGTGCTGTTCAACACCTGCCCCAACTGCGGCGGTGGCTTCACGGCACGCCCGGTGCGGCCGGCGCAAGACCGGGTCGGCGGCAACTTTCTCGGGCGCCATCCGGCATCGGTCCAACGCCGACACAAGCCCGTCGATCCGCTGATTCACAAGGCCCTGCGCGACGCGTTGGGGGCACTGGCGCCCGAGCAGCGCTGAAGCCCGGCGCGCCACGCCAGCCACAGCCACCGCCGCGCCGCCCCTGCCCATGAGCGACACCGCGCTGCGGGCTGCCGAGATCATCCGCATCAAGCGCGACGGCGGGCGGCTGAGCGATGCCTGCATCGCCGCCTTTGTCGACGGCCTGGCGGACCCGGGTGCAGCCAATGTCGCGGACGAAACCCACAACCCCCGCGCACCGGGCAACCCCACCGCATGGACCGAAGGCCAGGTCGCCGCGCTGGCGATGGCGATCGTGCTGCGCGGCATGGACGAGGGCGAGACCGTGAGCCTGACGCAGGCGATGACCCGCTCCGGCACGGTGATGGACTGGTCGGCCGCCGGCTTCTCGGGGCCGGTGCTCGACAAGCATTCCACCGGCGGCGTCGGCGACAAGGTCAGCCTGTTGCTGGCGCCGATCATGGCGGCCTGCGGCGCGGTGGTACCGATGGTCAGTGGCCGCGGGCTCGGCCACACCGGCGGCACGCTGGACAAGCTGCAGGCGCTGCCCGGTTATGACATCCGGCCGTCACAAGAAACCCTGCTGGCGACGCTGCGCAGCGCGGGTTGCGCCATCGTCGGCGCTTCGCACACCCTGGCGCCGGCCGACCGGCGTCTGTACGCGATCCGCGACACCACCGCCACGGTCGAGAGCCTGCCGTTGATCACCGCCAGCATCCTTTCGAAGAAGCTGGCGGCCGGCTTGCAGGGCCTGGTGCTGGACGTGAAGGTCGGCAGTGGCGCCTTCATGCCGACACCGCTGGCCGCGCGCGAACTGGCGCTGAGCCTGGTGCAGGTGGCGCAGCGGGCGGGGCTGCCGGCCCGCGCGTTGCTGACCGACATGAACCAGATCCTCGGCCGCAGTGCCGGCCACACGCTCGAGGTTCAGGAAACCATCGACCACTTGAAAGGCAGCGGCCCGCCGCGCGACCCGCGTCTGCATGCCGTGACGATGGCACTGGCGGCCGAGTTGCTGGTGATCGGCGGCTTGGTGGACGATCTGGCCGCCGGCCTGGCCCGCGCCGAAGCGGCGCTCGCCAGCGGTGCAGCTGCCGAACGCTTTGCGCAAATGGTGCGCGCCTTGGGCGGTTCGCGCGATGTGCTGGCCGATGCCGGGCTCGCGCAGGCGCCGGTGCGTCTCACCGTGGCCGCGCCGCGAAGTGGCGTGCTGGCTGCGACCGATGCACGCGCGCTGGGACTGGTGGTGCTTGGGCTCGGTGG
Source organism: Rubrivivax sp. (assembly GCA_039915715.1). Lineage (GTDB taxonomy): Bacteria > Pseudomonadota > Gammaproteobacteria > Burkholderiales > Burkholderiaceae_C > Rubrivivax. The sequence goes on from JBDSMV010000164.1 coordinate 16,751, forward strand.
CGGCCGCCACCGGCCCGAAGACCGCATCGACCCGCGCGTGGGTTTGCTGGACATGGTGGCACCGGGCACACCGCTGCAGGCCGGTGACCCGCTGGTGCTGGTGCATGCCGCCACCGACGCAGACGCTCGCCGGGCCGAGCAGGCCGTGCTGGCGGCGTTGAGCTGGTGCGAGCCGGGCGCCACGCTGGCGCCGCTGCCCCCACTGATCGTGGAAACCGTTCGGCCCTGAGCCCTGTCCAGGGTCGCTCAGTGCGACGATGGCAGGCCAGCGATTTCGCCCGGCTGCAGCCGGGGGTCGGTCGCAGGGTACCGCACGAAACCGTGCTCACGCGTGAAGGGCTGGTCGTGACCGGCCAGCGTCAGCGCCAGCCGCGTCACCAACGAATGGCTTTGTGAAGCGGGCGCCAGCGTCGGCATCAGCATGAACCAGGCGGCCAGGGCCGCCGGCACCCAGGGCGACGGGCCACGCCGCGGCGCACCGGCGCGCCACAAGGCCACCCCGCACACCGCAGCGCCCAACAGCAGACCGAACACCACTTCGGAAGTCGAATGGACCCCGATGGCGATGCGCGAGAACCCCACCGCCAGCGCCAGCACGCTGCCGGCACCGACCGCAATGACGCGCCATTCGGGCAACAGGGCAAACAACAGCAGCGGATAGATTGCGGCCGCGAACATCGCATGCCCCGACACGCCGGTGCAGTCCAGCGCTTCCCACCCGAGGCCCCAACCGATGAAGGCGACCTTGCTGGCGGTGGTCAGCAGCACCGCCACGCTGGCAAGCCCCAGCCACCACCGCGCCAACCGGCGGCCTTGCGTCTCGCGCACCAGGGCCAGCAGCGCCAGCGCGACAGCGGGCAGCAGGATCTGCGCTTCACCCAGGCGGGTCAGCAACAGCCAGGCGCCGGCCGGCAGCAGGGTGGGGTCGGCGAGGTTCATCGGCGGCATCGTAGCGACCCGTTACCGCCGGCAGCCGCTTTCCGCCCAGCGGGGGCGTGACGGGTTGCCGCCTGCGGCCGCGGTCTCGCGCAGCGGGGGCGCACTGCCAGCGAGACGGCGCAATTGGCGCCCCGTCACCGGGGCCGGGGCCGGCCTCTCCGGTCGCGCTCAACCATCTTCGTGCGGCAGCGCCACCACCGCACCGCCCTCCGCCTGCCAGCCGGCGAGTCCGCCCCGCAGCCAGCGCGCGTCGACACCCATCGCTGCCAGCGCCGCTGCCAGACCCTGGCTCAGCTCGTGTCCGTGGGCGCAGACCAGCAGTACCGGCCACGGCCGGTTTGCAGCAGCCGCCGCCACTTCGTCCTTCCAGTCCAGCCACCCCGCGGGATCGCGCCAGGCCGCGCCCGCAATGCTGCTGCCCTGCGCCTGCCGCGCGGCCGCCTTGCGCACATCGATGACGCGAAAGTCGAAGCCATGCTGCTGCCACAAGGCGAGTTCGGCAACGGTGGTGTGGCTCATTGGAAGCTCCTGGTGATTGAACGAGGGGCGGCAGCCGCAGGCCGGAATATGGGTCGGCTCACCCGATCCACCGCAGGGCCAAGCCGAGACCGGCGCACAGCGCGAGCAGCGGGATCACCCCGACCCGGAATCGCAGCAGCGCGACGGCTGCACCGGTGCCGATCAACGCCGCCGTGGTGTCGAAGGGTCCGCCCAGACCCTGCGGCCACAGCACATGCAGCGCGAAGAACAGCGCCAGATTGCCGATCACGCCCACCACCGCAGCCGTGATGGCGGTCAGCGGTGCCGTGAAGCCCAGTCGGCCATGGGTGGCTTCGACCAGCGGCCCGCCGGCCAGGATGAACAGGAACGACGGCAGGAAGGTAAAAAAGGCCACCACCACCGCCGCCACGGCGCCCGACAGGAACGGCGCCTCGGCACCGAACACCGGCTGCAGCCAGCCGCCGACAAAGCCGACGAAGGCGACGACGATGATCAGCGGGCCGGGGGTGGTTTCGCCCAGCGCCAGCCCATCGATCATCTGCGCCGCCGACAACCAGTGCTGCTGTTCGACCGCGCCCTGGAAGACGTAGGGAAGCACCGCATAGGCGCCGCCGAAGGTCACGAGCGCGGCTTTGCTGAAGAACCAGCCCATCTGCGCCAGCAGGCCGTTCCAGCCGCCGGCCGCCACCAGCGCGCCCATTGCCAGCGCCCAGATCAACGCGCCGCTGCCCAGCACCCGGAACAGGCGCCCGCGTGCGAAGCGGGCATGTGGCGGGGTCGGCGTGTGGTCGTCGATGACCGCCTCGCCATTGCTGGACTCCGAAACGGCCGACGCAGAACCCGGCGCGAAGACCTGCGGTGCGACTCTCGCCCCGACCCAGCCGATCAAGGCCGCGGCGGCCACGATGGCAGGAAACGGCACGCCACCGAAGAAGATCGCGCCGAACGACGCCAGCGCCAGCAGCCCGAGCCAGCGGTTCTTCAACGCCCGGCCGCCGATGCGCCAAGCCGCATGCACCACGATCGCGGTGACGGCGGGCTTGATGCCGTAGAACGCGCCGGCCACCAGCGGTTGGTCGCCGAACCGCAGGTAGACCCAGGACAATGCGATCAGGATCGCGAGCGACGGCAGCACGAACAACAACCCGGCAGCGATGCCGCCACGGGTGCGGTGCATCAGCCAGCCGATGTAGGTGGCCAGTTGCTGCGCTTCGGGGCCTGGCAGCAGCATGCAGTAGTTCAGCGCATGCAGAAAGCGCCGCTCGCTGATCCAGTGCCTTTGCTCGACCAGTTCGCGGTGCATGACAGCGATCTGCCCGGCCGGCCCACCGAAACTGATGAAGCCCAACTTGAGCCAGAAGCGCAGGGCCTGGCGCTCGTCGATCGCGGGCTGTGGCGTGTTCATGCGGAAGAGGCCGCGGCATGCAATGCATCGAAGACCCCGCGCGCCGCTTGCAGCAACCGGTCGTCGTCGGCATGAAGGGTCCGCAGACCGTCCAGCACGGCACCCAGCCCGGCGGCCGCGGGCACCGGCAGACCGCCGGTGTCCAGGCACCGCACGATGGCGCCGATGTGTCGAAGCGCCGGGTTGCTGTCGAGCCCGAAGCGCAGCGCCAGCACCTCGAACGTGACCCGCACCCCGACATGGGTGAAGCGCGCGCCGTCATGGTCGAAGCCGACCGCAGTGCGCGGTGCGCGGCACGGGTCGGCCTGCCACAGGAAGCGTGCGTCGGGGTCGATGAAGCGGGCAATCAACCAGGCGCTGGCCAGCCGGTCGACCCCGGGGCGGGGCCGTGACACCCAGGTGCGGCCGCGGTAGCGGCGGGCGTCGAGCCGCGACAGGCGCCGGTCGAGTTCGGCCACCGGCTCGCCTTCGGTGAAGTGCGCGTCGACGGCGCTGCGCAACGCGTCAAGTTCGGCAACGGCTTCGGTGGTGGCGGTGCCTGGCAGGTAGTCGGTGCGCTGCACTGTCGCCAGCGCCTCGGCCACCGTGCGGAGGCGGCGGCGGGCCGCGGCTTCGTCCAGGGCCGGCAACGCATGGCGCACGGCGTCGACGGTGCGACGCCAGGCCGCATAAGCGTCGCGGCGGTCGAACAACGCCACCAGCGCCTGGGCCTGGGCCTCGGACCGCGGTGCCAGCGCCAGCACCGATGCGCTGCCGCCGTGCGCGGTAACTTCGGCAGCCAGTGCTTCCAGTGCCTGGGCTCGGGCTTCGGGCAACACATAGGCGCCATCGCGCAGGGCCGCGCAGCCGAGTGCCTTCAACGCGCGCCAGATGCGCAACCGCACCGCGTTTGGCCGACTCGGCAAGGTCGTGATCAGAACCGCCCACATGCGTGAAGCATACGCTACCAACTCAGTAGCAATTGATACATAGAAAGAAGGTTGCCGTTGCTTCGATTCGAGCCCGGGGCACCCGTCGGCAAGCATCGCCGGTGGGGCGAACGGCCGATACTCGCGGCATGGCCAGCGCGACCAACGAACCCCACAGTGACCCGATCCACACCCTGCGCCCGGGTTGGAAGCAGATCGTGATGGTTTGCAAGGCCTGCGAGAAGCGCAGCAAGGCACCGAAGAAATTCGGTGCGAAGCAACTGGCGAAGGCGCTGTCGTCGGCGCTGCGTCAGGCGCGCCAGCCCAAGACCCGCGTCGTGCAGACCACATGCATGGGTCTGTGTCCGAAGAAGGCCATCGCGGTTTCGGCGGTTTCGGCGGTCTCTGGCGTCGCGGCCCTTGCCGCCGGTCCCCCCGGCGGTGCCGTGCGCGTGATCGCCTGGCGCAAGTCCGACAAACCTGCCGACGCATTGCAGGCCCTGCTGGGCGAGGCAGCCCCCCAAGTTCCCTCATCCACCCTTTCTCACACCACCCCCCAGGAGCAGACATGACCAACAGCAAGATGACCGCCGGCCAGGCCTTCCCTTCGATGAGCTGGGAGGCCGTCGGCGGTGGCGCCCGCGTCGACCCGGCTGCGGCATCGGGCTGGCGCATGCTGGTGGTCTATCGCGGCAAGCACTGTCCGCTGTGCAAGAACTATCTCAAGACGCTCACCGAGATGAAGTCCGATCTGGAATCGGCGCAGGTCAGCGTGATGGCGGTGTCGGCCGACCCGAAGGAAAAGGCCGAAGCCGAAGTCAGGGAAGAAGGCTGGAACTTCCCGGTCGGCTACGGGCTGACACCCGAGCAGATGCAGACCCTGGGGTTGTATGTCTCGACGCCGCGTTCACCCGAAGAAACCGACCGGCCGTTCGCCGAACCGGGAATGTTCGTCATCAACCCCGAAGGCAAGGCGCAGATCATCGACATCTCCAACGCACCCTTTGCACGCCCCGACCTGAAGGGGCTCTTGAAAGGCGTGCAGTTCGTGATGAGCAAGGGCTACCCGGTTCGCGGCACCGCCGCCTGACTGCGGGCGCTGGCCCAGTCCGGCTCATCGCAGCCGGGCCCGGTCAGGCGCCGAGTTGCGACGCCAGATCACCGAAGTCGGTGGCCATGAGGTCGAAGTCACCCGCTTGCCAGGGTTCGCGCGCACCGTTCGGCCCGCGTTCCAGCGGCCGGTCGACATAGGCGGTGCGCAAGCCGCAGGACGCCGCCGCGCGCAGGTCGCTGGGGTGCGCTGCCACCAGCATCACCTGGGCCGGCTGCAGGCCCAGCAGGCGCGCGGCGCCCAGATAAACCTCGGGGTCCGGCTTGTAGTGTGCGAATAGCTCGGCGCTGAACACCGTGTCCCACGGCAGGCCGGCATGCTTGGCCATGTTCACGAGCAGCGCCACATTGCCGTTGGACAAAGTGGTGATGGTGAACGCCTGCTTCAGCCGCGTGAGCCCGGCCACGCTGTCGGGCCACGGCATCAGCCGGTGCCACAGGCGGTTGAAGTCGGCCGCATCCGTTTCGGTCAGCACCAGCCCGCGTGTGGCCAGCAGGCGGTCCAGGATGCGGCGGTGCAGGCCGTCGATATCGGTCCACGGCAACTCGCCCGTGCGCACCTGCTGCATGGCCGGGGCGTAGCCAGCACGCCATTCGTCGGCGAAGGCCTCCCAATCCAGCGAGAAGCCCAAACGATCAGTCAATGAAAGGCCTTCGCGCACGATGCTGCTGCGCCAGTCGACGACCGTGCCGAAGACATCGAAGCACAACGCGCGGACGGCGTTGACGGGCCGCTCGTTTGCGCTTTCAGGAATCGAATTCGGATGCATCGGAGAAAGGGGCTGGGTAGCCGGTGGATGAGTGCCGCAGAGTTATAGCAAGTCGCGCCCCCACCTAGAATCGGCGCCGGCCAGCCGGCATGTCGGCCGAGCGTGTGCTGCCCCTTGTCCATCCCCGTGACCCTGTCGATGACGCCCACCGCCCTCACTGCCCTGTCACCCCTGGACGGACGGTATGCGGCGCGCCTCGAGCCGCTGCGGCCGCTGTTGTCGGAATACGGGCTGATGCGGCACCGCGTGCAGGTCGAAGTCGAATGGTTCGTCGCGTTGTCGGACTTCGGTTTGCCGGAATTTGCGCCGCTGTTGCCTGCCACTCGTGCTCACCTGCAGGACGTGGTGCATGGCTTCAGCGAAGCCGACGCCGAAGCCATCAAGGCCATCGAACGCACCACCAACCACGATGTGAAGGCGGTGGAGTACTGGCTCAAGCGCCAGCTGGCAGCTCATGCCGACGCGCAGGCCGCGACCGAGTTCGTGCACTTCGCCTGCACCAGCGAAGACATCAACAACGTGAGCCACGCGCTGATGCTGAAGGGCGCCCGCGCACAGGTGCTGCTGCCGGCGCTGGACGGGCTGCTGCAACGGCTGACGGCGATGGCGCACGACCTCGCGGACCTGCCGATGCTGGCCCGCACCCATGGCCAGACTGCAAGCCCCACCACGGTCGGCAAGGAGGCCGCCAACGTGGCGGCTCGGCTCGACACCGCCCGCGCCCGGATTGCCGCGGTGCCGCTGCCGGCCAAGATGAATGGCGCCGTCGGCAACTACAACGCTCATCTGGCGGCCTACCCCGACCGTGACTGGGAAGCGTTTGCGCGCTCGGTGGTCGAAGAAAGGCTCGGCCTGGTGTTCAACCCCTACACGATCCAGATCGAGCCGCACGACGGCATGGCCGAACTGTTCGACGCCATCGCGCGCGCCAACACCATCCTCATCGACTGGTCGCGCGATGTCTGGGGCTACATCTCGCTCGGCTACTTCAAGCAACGGCGCAAAGCCGGCGAAGTCGGCTCCAGCACCATGCCGCACAAGGTCAACCCGATCGACTTCGAGAACGCCGAAGGCAACCTGGGGGTCGCCAATGCCCTGCTCGCGCACATGAGCCAGAAGCTGCCCACCAGCCGCTGGCAGCGCGACTTGACCGACAGCACCGTGCTGCGCAACATGGGGGTGGCGTTCGGCCACACGGTGCTGGCGATCGACAGCCTGGTGCGCGGCACCGACAAGCTGCAGGTCAACGAAGCCGCACTGGCCGCCGACCTGGACCGCGCCTGGGAGGTGCTGGCCGAACCGGTGCAGACGGTGATGCGCCGGTACGGGCTCGAAAATCCGTATGAGCAACTGAAGGATTTCACGCAGGGGCAGCCGATCACGGCCGAGCTGATGCGCGGCTTCATCGAGGGTCTGGCGCTGCCCGACGAGGCCCGTGCGCGATTGCTGTCGCTGACGCCCGCGGCCTACACCGGTCTGGCTTCGGCGTTGGCGCGGCGCTTCGGTCAGGCGTAGCGCCGATGCCCACTGAGTCCGATGGAAGAGCCGCGATGAACTTCGTCCAGCACCTGACCCGGCAGCAAGACACGGCTGGCGGCTCGATGCTGTGCGTTGGCCTGGACCCCGACCCGCAGCGCTTTCCGCTGCCCTGGCGCGGCGATGCGCGCCGCACCTTCGACTTCTGCGCGGCCATCGTCGACGCCACGCGCGATCTGGTGTGCGCGTTCAAGCCGCAGATCGCGCACTTCGCCGCGCTGCGCGCCGAAGACCAGCTCGAAGCCCTGGTGGCCCACATCCACCGCCGCGCACCTGGCGTGCCGGTGATCCTGGACGCCAAACGCGGTGACATCGGCTCGACCGCCGAGCACTACGCCACCGAGGCGTTCGTGCGCTACCGGGCCGACGCGGTGACCCTGTCGCCGCTGATGGGGCAGGACTCGTTGGAGCCCTACCTGCGCCACGATGGCAAGGGGCTGATCCTGCTGTGTCGCACCAGCAATCCGGGCGGAACCGAATTGCAGGGTCAGATGATGGCCGCCGATGTCGCTACCGACAATGGGGCCCATGAGGTTGATGGGGCCGACGGGGCACCGGCCGAACGGCTGTACGAACGCATTGCCCGCTTGGCTGCCGGGCGCTGGAACCGCAGCGGCCGGCTCGGTCTGGTGGTCGGTGCGACCTTCCCAGAAGAGCTGGCGCGGGTGCGCGCATTGGCGCCGACCCTGCCGCTGCTGGTGCCCGGCATCGGCGCTCAGGGTGGCGATGCCGCGGCCACGGTGCGCGCAGCCTGGCGACCCGGCGCGCCGCTGATCGTCAGCAGTTCACGCGCGGTGTTGTATGCCGCCGATGCGGCAGGCCGCGGTGACGCCGGCATCGCTGTTTGCGCCGCAGAGGCTCGCCAGGCCGCAGCGGCCACGCAGGCGCTGTTGCAGCAGGCACGCGACCGCGGCTGAGAAGAAGCCACCGCCGACCGCAGCGCGCGCTTACCCCCCATCCTTGCAAGACCCCGCACTGGACCCCTTCGCCTCAGCGACCTTGTCCGAACCCGCATTGCCCGTAGCGGGTAGCGGCGCCGCTTACAAACCACGGCTGAGCGCGGCGCTCTGGATCGCCGCGCTCAGCTGCATGGCCGCCGCGCTGCTGTTGGGCGCGGCGTTGTGGCAGCAACTGGACTGGCATGGCGTCACGCTGGTGACCGGCTTCACCGCCGTGGGCGGATCGGCAGCCGCTGCCACGCGGTTGCGCCCACCGCTTCAGAGCCCTGCACTGGTCGCCGTTTTGCTCGCTGTCACCGGCTTGCTGGGTCTGGTGGCGTTGTGGCTGGGCACGGGCCAATCAACACCGGGGCTGCCGGTGCTGGGCTTGCTGGTGTGCGTGCTGTGCGCGGCGTGTGGCTGGCGTGCCGGCCTGCTGCTGGCGCTGGCCGCAGCGGGGATGCTGCTGGGCATCGGTGAGCTGGCCCGGCACCCGCCGCTGGCCGCTGCCAGCCTCGGCACGACCGGCGGGCTCGGCAATCTGGCGCTCGGCGGCCACTTGATCGGCATTGCGGCGGGGCTGGCCGCTGGCGTGCTGATCTCGCAGATGATGCAGCGCGCCGTGCGGGCCGCCAATGACCGTGAAATGCGCTTTCGCAGCCTGCTGGGGTTGGCCGCCGACGGCTACTGGGAGATCGACCGCGACCACCGTCTGATGGCCGCCATCGACCACCACCGCCCAACCGTGCGCACGGGCGCGGCGCAGGGCATCGGCAACCTGCCCTGGGAACTGCCGCAGTTCGGCTGCGACGCGCACACGCTGGACGAGTTGCTGGCCGACCTCGACGCGCGGGTCGCCTTTCGTGACCGGCGCATCCGCTGGACCAGCAACAGTGGTGCCGTGCGCCACTACCTGCTCAGCGGCGCTCCCCGCTTCGACAGCCGCGGCACCTTCACCGGCTTTCGCGGCGTGGCGCGTGATGTCAGCGATGTCGAAGCCGCGCATGCAGCGGTCCAGGCGACCGAGACGCGCTACCAGGAACTGTTCTCGCTGATCCCCACGCCGCTGGTGCTGCACCGCCGCTGGCTGGTGCTGGCCGCCAACCCGGCGGCGGTCACGTTGTTCGCCGCCGACGACTTGGGCGCGCTGCTGGGCAGCGATCTGCTGGCGAATTACGAAGGCGGCGACTCGCGCGAACGCGCGCGACGCCGCAGCGAAGCCCTGCATGCCCAGCCGCTGGGCACCGCGCTGCCGGTCACCGACTTCAAGCTGCGCATCGGCGAGCGTACGGTGGCCGTGCGCGCCACCAGCGTCAGTGTGCATGCCGAAGGCGGGCCGGCGCTGTTGTCGATCTTCGTCGACGACACGGAAAGGCTTGCGGCCGAACAAGCGGTGCGGCGCTCCGAAGCCATGTTGTCCCACTTGGTGGCCACCAGTCCTGACCTGATCACGCTCTCCGAGCTGGCGACGGGCCGCTATGTGATGGTCAACCGCAGCTTCGAGCGCATCACCGGTTGGTCGGCAGCCGACGCCGTCGGCCGCACCTCGATGGAGTTGGGCGTTTGGCGCGACACCGAAGACCGCCAGCGGGTGGTCGACGCCATGCGGGGTGCGGGCACTATCGACAGCTTGCCGACCACGATCATCGAACGCGGGGGCCGGGCTGTATCGATGCTGATCTCGGCAGCCCGCTTCGTGATGGACCGGCGCGAGTACCTGGTGATCAACGGCCGCGACATCACCGAATCCGAGCGCGACCGGCTGCAGCGCAAAGCGATCCTGGCCAACGCGTCGATCGGCATCGCGGTCACGCGCGAAGGGCGCATCGTGCTGGCCAACCGCCATTTCGAAAGCATGTTCGGCTTCGACGAAAGCGAACCGCTGGGCTACCCGATGGACCGGATCTGGCAAGGGGGACCTGCAACTGCAATTGCAACTGCAACCGCACCGATCGAAGGCCAACCGGTGCTCGCCGGACTCGCCGAACTCGCCGACGACGCCGGGATCGAGACCGCGCTGGCGCGCGGAGAGCCGGTCGAGGTCGAACGCCGGGCGCATCGCAAGGACGGGGGCGCGCTCACGGTGCGTCTGCGGGGCCGCGCCATCGACCCGCAAAGGCCGCAGAACAGCGACACCGTGTGGATCCTGGAAGACATCACCGAACGGCGTGAGTTCGAGCAGACGCTGGCGCACGCCCGCGATGCGGCCGAAGCCGCCAACCGCGCCAAGACCGCGTTCCTCGCCAACACCAGCCATGAGCTGCGCACGCCGCTGAATGGCCTGATCGGACTCGCGCGCATGGCCAGCGCCGACGACATCGATGACGCCCGCCGCACGCAGTACCTGACGCAGATCGTCGACTGCGCGCAGTCGCTGGCAGCGATCATCTCCGACATCCTGGACCTCTCGAAGATCGAAGCCGGGCGACTGATGGTAGAGCGCACGGCGTTCGGCCTCGGCGATGCGCTGCGCAGCCTGCACGCCCTGTTTGCGCCGCAGGCCGCAGCGCGGCAGCTGGATCAGCAGTTGCATCTGGCCGAGGGTATCGATGCACCGGTGATGGGTGACCCGCTGCGCCTGCGGCAGGTCGTTGCCAACTACCTCGGCAACGCGATCAAGTTCACGCACACCGGGCACATCGTGCTGTCGGCCCGGCGCCTGGTCGCGCCGGACGATGCGATGGTGCGGATCGAGGTTGTCGACAGCGGCCCGGGCATCGATGCGGTCACGTTGCCGCGCTTGTTCAAACCCTTCACGCAGGCCGACGAGTCCATCACCAGGCGCTATGGCGGCACCGGGCTCGGGCTGTCGATCTGTCACGAACTGGCGGTCTTGATGGGCGGCCTCGTGGGCGTGCAAAGCTCGCTCGGTGAAGGCAGCACCTTCTGGATCGAACTGCCGTTGCCGCTTGCGCGGACGGGGTCCATCCCGGTTCCCGTCGCGTTCGACCCGTCGGGGCTGGCCGGGGCTCATGTGCTGCTGGTGGAAGACAACCCCGTCAACATGCTGGTCGGGGTGTCGATGCTCGAGCGCTGGGGCGTGCGGGTGGCGCAGGCGCACAACGGCATGCAGGCGGTGCAGGCGGTGCAGGCTGCTGCCACTGCCGGCGACGCGTTCGAATTCGTGTTGATGGATGTGCAGATGCCGGTGATGGGCGGCCATGAGGCGGCCCAAACGCTGCGCGCCACCGATGCCGGTCGCGATCTGCCGATCATTGCGCTGACCGCAGCCGCCATGATCAGCGAACGCGAAGAAGCGCTTCGCTGCGGCATGAACGACTTCCTCACCAAACCGATCGATGCCCAGAAACTGCATGCCGCACTGATGCGCTGGCGCCGCGCCGATCACCCACCGTCCGCATCAACAGAGCACCGCTCGCCATGAACGAAACCATCATTCACAACCGCAATGCACAGCGCTTCGAGGTTGCGCCAACCAGCGCTCCAAACCCTGATCAAACGCCCCGGGCTGCACCGACCGCAGCCGTCTGCGATTATGTGTTGAAAGACGGGGTGGCGACCTTCCACCACACGCAGGTTCCAGCGGCGTTGCAAGGCCGCGGCATCGCCGGGGAACTGGTCTCGTCGGCGCTCACCTGGGCGCGGAACGAGGGCATCAAGGTGCGCCCCACCTGCAGCTATGTGGCGGCGTACATTCGCCGCCACCCCGAGCACGCCGACCTGCTCACGGCCTAAAGCTGCTGCAGGTCTGCGCGTTCAGCCTACCGCCTTGACGTTGACAGCGGATTCGGCCAGCTCGCTCATCAGGTCGTCGGCCCGGTACATGTCCTTGACCGCTGTTTCCAGCTTGTCGTGGGCGTCGCTGAGCTTCAGTGCCTTCGCAAAGGCGGCAACCGTGCCGAAGCCGGTGATGCCGTAGTGGGTCATGCGTTGGTACTGGGCGATGATCGCCGCGTCGAGCACCGGACCGCTCGCGGGCGCGTCGTCGATGGTGTGCTTGACGGCCTCGGCCACCAGCCCTTCCATGCCCTTGCAATGCTCCTTCTTGACTTCGCTGCCATGGGCTTCGATCAGCGACTTGAGCATCTGGGTATGGCGCGCGATGCCGTCTTGCGTCTTCTGCAACGAGGCCTTCAGCTTTGCGTTGGTGGCCTTGGGCGCGATCTTGGTCAGCCCCTTGGCCATCTGGTCGTTGGACGACCAGAGGTCTTTCAGTTCGTCGAGATAAAGATCCTTGAGGGTGTTGATTTGGGCCATCGTGAAACTCCTTGTGCGGTTCAGGGGTGTTCGACACGAACACCGAACCCGCACCGTAGGCCCGATCCGGCGATCGACCGGTAGCCTTTCACCGGCTCCGGTTGTAGTCCCTGTGCACTCAAACCGGACGGGGCCGAGTGCAACGGCATCGACGCACCTGCTCAAATCACCGCCGGATGAAGCAGCCGCAGGGTGCCGGCGTCGGCGTCGATCTCGCTTGCCACGCCGATCGGCAGGGTCAGCTTGCGCTTGATGTGGCCGAACTCGGCGCCACGGAAGACGGGCACCCGCAGCGGCATGAAGTAGTCGTCGAAGACCTCGTCCAGCGTCAACGTGCCGAACCCCTCCCCGGGGTTGCAGTTGGTGAAAGCGCCCAGCACCACGCCGGCCAAGCGGTCGAGTGCGCCGGCCAGCTTCAGGGTCGACAGCATGCGGTCGACGCGGTAGATGTCCTCGTTAATTTCTTCCAGGAACAGGATCGCGCCATCGAAGCGCGGCCAGTAGACCGAACCGGCCATGGCGCTCAGCACCGCCAGGTTGCCGCCCACCAGCGGCCCGCTGCCGCGCCCGCCACGCAGGGTCATCGTGCGGCCATTGCGGGTGGCCAGCCCATCGCCGTTGTCGACCGGGTTGCGCAATGTGGCTGCTTCGCCTTCCGCACCAGGCGCCATCGCGACCGCCTTGAACTG
>JBDSMV010000200.1:0-3406 GCA_039915715.1 Rubrivivax sp.
GGCCCAGTCCTTTTCGAGTGCTGCTGCTTGTTCCTTGCGGGTGCCTGTGGTCATGGTTGCGTGCTCCGGGTTGAGGATGAGGGGGTGAATTCGGTTGCCGCTAGCGTAGCGCAAGATCGATTGCCCACCCACACCTATGTCTTATAGAAGAGCATTAGATAAATCACTATAAATCAACGACCTGCGTTTATTTACTGCATTGTGAAATCATTTTTTTTCCATATGGTGAACTTTTGCTGCGGTGCAGCGTGGCAGCCTACCGCAATGCAGCACCAGCGCTTCACGATGTGAAAAGGCGGGTGCCAAAGCCGTCGCGTTCACGCTTTGCCGATACGCCGCGCCCACGAAACCCGCAAGCGCCGGGGCCGGGGCCGGGGCCGGGCGGCCCCATACCGTCAACCGTCAGCTCGCTCCGACGCCGTCGATCCAGCAGCGGTAGATCCGGTCGGCCAACGCCTGTTGCCGCAGCAGGTGCTGCGCGGCCTGGGCCAGCATCTGCTCCGGACGCTGCACCGACGCGTACCGAGGCTCGCCGATGGCTTGCGCTGAGGCATCGTGGGTCCAGCGTTGCAGCTTCTCCGCGTCCAGCTCGACATGGAACTGCATCGCCAGGTGCGGGCCGATCGAAAAGGCCTGATGCGGGCAAGCAGCGCTGCCTGCCAAAGCCACAACTTGCGGCGGCAGCGCAAAGGCTTCTTCGTGCCACTGAAACACCGTGTGCTCGCCGGGCGATTCGAACCAGTCGGCGGCTTCAGGGCAGTCCGCCACGGTGACGGTGTGCCAGCCGATCTCAGGCGCCGGCGACGCGCCGATTTCAGCTCCCAATGCACGCGCCATCAACTGCCCGCCCAGGCAATGGCCCAGCGTCGGTACCGCGTGCTCCAGTGCCAGCCGGAACAGTGCTTCAGCATCGCGCAAGCCCGGCAGGTCGTCGTTGGCGCTCATCTCCCCGCCCAGGATCGCCAGTGCCGAATGCCCTGTCAGATCGGCCGGCGCGCGGCCGCCGCGCTCACTGTCGACGACCTCGAATGGCAGTTCGTGGCGCTCGAGCCAGGTTTGCAGGTATGCCGGGCCGTCGCTGGACAGGTGCTGAAGAATCAAGACGGGTTTCATGAATGCAGGAGTTGGGAATCGACTTCTTATCATCGGGCTTCGCCACCGCCAACGCCGATGTCCTCATTCGCCTTCTTGTCCGACCCGCGTTTCCTCAAGGTCGGCCCACCGACTTTGGCCACGCCTTTCGCGGTCGCCGGCATCGCCTGGGGCGGCGGCACCAGCAGGAACAGCTGATGGTCGACGCCTGCCTCACGCAGATCGGCATCCGCTCGGCCGGCGAGCGTGCGGGTTTGACCACCCATCAGGTGCTGACCTTGCTCGAAGAGAGGGCCGACCTGCCCTTCGTGCGCATGGACTGCAGCGAGGTTGGACCGGCCTGCGACCATGGCGAACTCACCAGCGCCGCCCCCGCCAAGTTTGTCTGGACCTATCTGAGCGGCCAGATTGCCGCCCACCACCCCCGGAGACCCGCATGACCGCTGTTGCTCTAGAAGCCGACCCCGTGTTGCAGGACGTTGCCGCCGCCGTGGGGTCGGGTCCGTCGCTGGACGCCTACTGGATGCCCTTCACCGCCAACCGCCAGTTCAAGCAGGCGCCCCGGATGCTGGTGAGCGCTTCGGGCATGCACTACCAGGATGCGAACGGCCGCCAGATCCTGGACGGCGTGGCCGGACTGTGGTGCGTCAATGCCGGGCACGGCCGGCCGCGCATCGTGAAGGCGATCCAGCAACAAGCGGCGCGAATGGACTTCGCACCGCCTTTTCAGATGGGGCACCCGCTGGCGTTCGAACTGGCCGAGCGCATCACGAAGCTGACGCCGCAGAGCCTGGACCGCGTGTTCTTCACCAACTCGGGTTCAGAAGCGGTGGAAACCGCGCTCAAGCTTGCGCTGGCGTACCACCGGGGCCGGGGCGATGCGTCCCGCACGCGGCTGATCGGGCGTGAACGCGGCTACCACGGCGTCAACTTCGGCGGCGTATCGGTCGGCGGCATCGGCGCCAATCGCAAACATTTCGGCACCCTGCTGGCCGGCGTCGACCATCTGCGCCACACCCACGACCCGGCGCGCAACGCCTTCAGCCTCGGCCAGCCCACCCACGGCGCCGAACTGGCCGACGATCTGGAGCGGTTGGTGGCGTTGCACGACGCCAGCACCATCGCGGCGGTGATCGTCGAGCCGGTGGCCGGCTCGACCGGCGTGCTGATCCCGCCGCAGGGCTACCTGCAACGCCTGCGCCAGATCTGCGACCGCCACGGCATCCTCTTGATCTTCGACGAGGTCATCACCGGTTTCGGCCGCACTGGGCAGGCGTTTGCTGCCCAGACCTTCGGGGTCACGCCCGATCTGATGGCGTTGGCCAAGGGGCTGACCAACGGCAGCGTGCCGATGGGCGCGGTGGTGGCCACGCGCCACATCCACGACGCGCTGATGCAAGGTCCTGAACAAGCCATCGAGTTCTTCCACGGGTACACCTACTCCGGCCACCCGCTGGCCTGCGCCGCCGGCATCGCCACGCTCGACACCTATGCCGAAGAGGGCCTGCTGACGCGCGCCGGGCAGCTGCAGGCCACTTTTGCAGACGCGGTGCACAGCCTGAATGGCGAGCCCCATGTGGTCGACATTCGCACCATCGGCCTGGTCGGCGGTGTCGAGCTGGCGTCGGTCGCGGGCGAACCGACGAAGCGCGCCTTCGGCATCTTCAGGGACCTGTTCGAGCGCGGACTGCTGGTGCGCACCACGGCCGACATCGTGGCGCTGTCACCGCCGCTGATCGTCAGCGCCGAGCAGATCGGGCAGATGGTGGAGATGCTGCGCGCAGCGATCCGGCGCGCGGCCTGACGCCGGGTACAGCGGCCGCGGACCCGCCGAAACCCCGCCGAGACCCGCCAGCCCGTGGGCCTGAAGCTATGCTTGCAGGCATTCCATGAGCACCCTTCCCATCGTCCTGGTGCCCGCCTGCAACCGCATGCTGGGCGACCATCCTTTCCACATCGCGGGCCGCAAATATGTCGAAGCGGTGCGCCTGGCCGGCGCCCTGCCGCTGGTGGTGCCGCGGCTGCAGGGCGACGAGTTCGAGGCCGCGCTGGCAGTGGCGCATGGCGTGTTGCTGACCGGCTCGCCGTCCAACGTTCACCCGTCGAACTTCGGCCAGTCGGTGCACGACCCCAAGCTGCCGTTGGACCCGGAACGCGACGACTGGGTGCTGCCGCTGATCCCGCGGGTGCTGATTCAGGGCCTGCCGCTGCTGGCGATCTGCCGCGGCTCGCAGGAGCTGAACGTGGCACTCGGCGGCACCTTGCACCAGGCGGTTCAGGAAGTGCCGGGTTTGATGGACCACCGCGACGACCA
>JBDSMV010000201.1:0-11673 GCA_039915715.1 Rubrivivax sp.
CGCGTGAAGCGGCGCGCAAGATCTGCGCGCAGCGCTACCGCGAATTCGGCTGCGAAGGCCAGGCCTCGAAGATCAAGCCGATGGATCTGGCGTCGGTGGCCAAGCGCTATGCCAACGGCGAGCTGGCACCGTCGGTGAGCTGAACGATCGGCTCAGCATGACGCGGCGCGACCGGTGAGCCGCGTGCCGCCGATGCGGCTGCTGCGGGCCGTCATCACCGACCAGCAGACCGCCACCGTGCTGCGGCTGGTGCTGGAGCCGCAAACCGCAGCCCACGCGCTTGCGTTGTTCCCGGTGCTGTGCGACCCGGCCATCTACCGGCACGAGAACCAGCCGCCAGCCTCGGCATCGGGGTTGCTGCAGCGTTTCGAGGCGCTGGAAGCGCGTGGGTCGCCCGACGGGCGGGAGCAGTGGCTCAACTGGGTGGTTCGAACCGATCCGCAGCCCGGGGCGGCGGATGACTTGCAGCCGCAATCCGTTGCGCCGTCGTGGACCGGCTATGTCCAGGCCACGCTCGACGGCAGCGGCGACGCCCTGCTGGGCTACGAGTTCGCGTCGGACTGGTGGGGCCGGGGCATTGCACGCGCTGCCGTTGCGGCGATGCTCGACGAATTGGCAGCGTCCTACGGCAGTCGCCGCGCCGTGGCGGTGACGAAACGCAGCAATCGCCGCTCGCAGGCCCTGCTGCAACGGCTGGACTTCAATGTCGTTGCCCAGTGGCCGGCCATCGCCGGCCCGCCGGTCGCCGACGAATGTTGCTGGACGCTCACGCGTTCTGCAACGCCGGAGCCGGGTCGTGGTTCTGCGGCGCCTGCTCGGCGATCTTGAGCGCGCCGAGGCGGTTGCCGAGTGCGGCGCAGCGGGCCAGCGGCCAACCCCGTTCGAGCCCGTACAGCAGCGCAGCGCGGAACGCATCACCGCAGCCGGTGGAATCGACCACCCGCACGGCCTCTACGCCCGGCACTTCCTGCCGTTCACCGCGCACCCACAACTCGCAACCCTTCTCTGCCAGCGTCACGACCACGCCTTCGATGTTCTCGCGTTGCGAAATCACTTGGGGACTTTCGCCGCTGCGGTCCTCCAGCATGCGCGCTTCGTAGTCGTTGACCGCCACCCAGCGCGCCAGCGACAGGATCTCGCGGTGTTCGGCGCCGTCGAACTGCGGCAACTGCTGGCCCGGGTCGAAGATGAACGGCAGCCCCCGGGCGTGCATCTGGTGGGCGTGCTGCCACATCGCGTCGCGGCCATCGGGCGCGATGATGCCGATCGCCAGGTCGCTGCGCGCCTTCTGGGTCGGCACTTCCATCTGGTGCGCATGGCTCATCGCACCGGGGTGGAAAGCGGTGATCTGGTTGTTGTCGCGGTCGGTGGTGATGTGGCACTGCGCGGTGTGCAGTTCCTGGTCGCGCAGGATCAACGAGGTGTCGGCACCCCAGCCTTCGATGCGCGCCAGGTACTCGCCACCGTCCACCCCCAGAGCCGCCAGCAGCACGGGCTTTTCGCCCAGGCCCTGCAGGTTGTAGGCGATGTTGCCGGCGCAGCCCCCCCATTCGCGGCGCAACGTGGGCACCACGAAGCTGACGTTCAGGATGTGCACCCGGTCCGGCATGATCTGGTCGGCGAAGCGCCCCGGGAAGCTGGCGATGGTGTCGAAAGCGAGGGATCCGCAAATCAGCGCGGGCATGGCAACTCCAAGTGAGTGTCTAAGAGGGGAACGGGTCGGCCGGCGGCGGCTGCCGGGCGGCCCTCAGGGGTAGAAAAGCTCGATCGTGTAACCGGCCACCGGGTCGGTGGCGGTTTGCAGTGTTGCCCGCAGTTGCAGTTCACGCCCGGCGCCGAGTTCGGCCTGCGTGGCACCCAGTTCGGCCGGGCGCAGCACACGCCGCGCGAGCAGCTTGCCCTGGCTGTCGGTCAGGCTCAGGTCGACGGCGGGCAGCGCCAGCGCGATGCCGCTGCGGTTGCGCA
The DNA here is from genome assembly GCA_039915715.1 of Rubrivivax sp. Lineage (GTDB taxonomy): Bacteria > Pseudomonadota > Gammaproteobacteria > Burkholderiales > Burkholderiaceae_C > Rubrivivax. The sequence goes on from JBDSMV010000201.1 coordinate 1,966, forward strand.
GCGTCAGCGACAGCCGGTAGCCATCGGTCTGCGCCACGCGCAGCAAGCCGCTGGCTTCGACCGTCAACGCATCGATCATGCGTGCCGGGCCGATGCTGCAGCCGAACACCGTGCACATCTGCTGCAAGGCCGGGCGGGTGACGGGGAAGCGCGCGGCAACCAGGTCGCGGTAGACATAGGTGACCTGAGCCGCCAGTGCCAGCAACGACAGCATCACCACCGCTGCCAGCGCCAGGCGCACCCCGGGTCGGCGCCATTGCTCGGCCCGGTCGGCGCGGCGCACGAATGAGGGCGTGGCGCGGAAGTCGGCGAACGGCGGTGCCGCAACCAGGGGCTCGATGGGCTCGATGATCTCGATCGGCTCCATCTGTTCGGGCAGTGATGCAGGGGCCCAAGGTTCCAGGGAGTCTGTGTCGTCTGCGTTGCTCGCGTCACCGGGGCCTGCGTCTGCGGCCCTGTTGTCACCGTCGCCGTTGAGAGCGGGCGGGTCGATCGGGTCGCTGGGGTCGCGGGGGTCGATGCGCCCGAAGGCGCCGTGATCTTCGAAGTCGATGCCGGCTGCGGTAGCTGGCGCGAGTTCCTCGGCCTCTGTGTCGACGTCCCCATCGTCGGTCCCCACGCGGTCGGCCATGCCCGGCTGCGCCGCGGGGGGAGACTCTGACAGTCCGGTCGATGCGGCTGCCTGATACCCGTGGCCTGCGTTGTCTGCCTCGCCCGTGACCTCGTCGCCGAACAACACCTGCGTGGTTTCGAAGGGCGACTCCACTCCCGGCGCTTGCTCATCACCCGCGTGCGCAGCCTCATCGGTTTCGTATCCGCCTTGCGGTGTTGAAGAGACGAACTCACCTGGCAGGGTGCGCGGCGCGCCGGTGGTGGCGTCCAGCAGCGCCTGAGCGGCATTGAAGACCTCGGCGCAGCGACCGCATCGCACCCAGCCATCGGACACCCGCAACTGATCCGGCACGACTCGGAAGACGGTGCTGCAGGTCGGGCAGCGAGTGGCCAGATTGGTGCTCACGGGCCGATTCTCAATCGCGAGCGCGCGCGGTCATCAAGATCCAGCCCTCTTGCTCGTCGCTCACCTTCAGTTCGAGCCAAGGCGCGTAGGCCTGCTGCAGGTCGTCGGCCTGGCGCTCGAGGATGCCGGCCAGCACCAGCCACCCCCCCGGAGCGACATGCCCCGCCAGCAACGGCGCCAGCAGCTTGAGCGGTGTGGCCAGGATGTTGGCCAGCACCAGGTCGTGGTGCCCGCTGGCCTGCGCGGGCAGCCCCGTGCGCAAGGCGACACCGTTGCGCGCGGCATTGTCCTGCGCGGTCTGCACCGCAGCCGGGTCGATGTCGACCGCATCGATGCTGCCGCCACGGCCATGACCCAGCAGCGCCGCGCCGATAGCCAGGATGCCCGACCCGCAGCCATAGTCCAGCACCCTCTCCCCACCCCGCGCAACCGATCGGGTCGCCAGCCAGCGCAGGCACATGCGGGTAGTGGGGTGGGTGCCGGTGCCGAAAGCCAATCCGGGGTCCAGCCGCAACACGATTCGAGCCGCGGCTGGCGGCTCATGCCAACTGGGAACGATCCAGAAATCATCGGTGATCGCCACCGGCGCGAACTGCGATTGCGTCAACCGCACCCAGTCCTGCTCGGCCAGCGAGACCAGCGACTGCAATTGCACGCCATCGAAATCCGGCCGGGCCAGCACCCGCGCAGCGGCGGCATCTGCAGCCGACTCGTCGTCGAACAACGCCCGCAAGGTCGACCGCTGCCAGCCAGCCGCAGGGGGCGGCATGCCGGGCTCGCCAAACAGCGCCTGCTCGTCGTTGCTGTCGGCGTCAGCGTCTTCAACCGACACCGACAGCGCACCCGCCTCGTCGACCAGCAGATCGGACACAGCCTCGACCAGCGCCTGCGGCGCCTGCAACGTCAACTCGTGGGTCATTGGCTAGAACAGACCCGCGCAAACGGCCTCGCCCGGTCCCAAAACCCCGACCAACCGTCGACAACAGAACGCGAGCGAAGCGTCGCGAAGACACCGAGTAGAGCCGCGGAACCGGCTTTGCCGGGCCGCAGGCGAGCGCCCCCTCGGGGGGCAGCGACCGTCAGGGAGCGTGGGGGCCTCATCTCCTTCGCTCCGACAACCAGCCTTCCAGGTAATGGATGCTGGTGCCGCCCTCCATGAACTTGGCGTCGGCCATCAGTTCGCGGTGCAGCGGGATGTTGGTGTGGATGCCTTCGACCACCGTTTCCGACAGCGCTGTCCGCATCCGCGCCAGCGCCTGATCGCGGGTGTCGCCGTGAACGATGATCTTGCCGATCATCGAGTCGTAATTCGGCGGCACCAAGTAGTTGGTGTAGGCATGCGAATCGACCCGCACTCCGGGGCCGCCGGGCGCATGCCACAACGTGATGCGCCCAGGAGAGGGGGTGAACTTGTAGGGGTCCTCGGCATTGATGCGGCATTCGATCGCATGGCCGCGGGTTTCGATCTGCCGTTGCGTGAACGGCAGTTTTTCGCCCGCAGCCACGCGGATCTGCATCTGCACGATGTCGATGCCGGTGGTCATTTCGGTCACCGGGTGTTCGACCTGCACGCGGGTGTTCATCTCGATGAAATAGAACTCGCCGTCTTCGTACAGAAACTCGAAGGTGCCGGCGCCGCGGTAGCCGATGCGCTTGCAGGCGGTGGCGCAGCGGTCGCCAATGCGTTCGATGGCGCGCCGTGGCAGCCCGGGTGCCGGCGCTTCCTCGATGATCTTCTGGTGGCGGCGCTGCATGCTGCAGTCGCGTTCGCCGAGCCAGACCGCGTTTTTGTGCTGGTCGGCCATCACTTGGATCTCGATGTGGCGCGGGTGCTCCAGGAATTTCTCCATGTAGACCTGCGAATTGCCGAACGCCGCCCCGGCTTCGGCGCGCGTGGTCTGCACGGCGTTGAGCAGTGCGGCTTCGGTGTGCACCACCCGCATGCCACGCCCGCCGCCGCCGCCGGCGGCTTTGATGATCACCGGGTACCCGACCGAACGGCCGATGCGGATGATCTCTTTCGGGTCGTCGGGCAGCGCGCCCTCGGAACCCGGCACGCAGGGCACGCCACTCTTGATCATGGTCTGCTTGGCGCTGACCTTGTCGCCCATCAGCCGGATCGATTCCGGGGTCGGGCCGATGAAGCAGAAGCCGCTCTTCTCGACCCGTTCGGCGAAGTCGGCGTTCTCGCTCAAGAAGCCATAGCCCGGGTGCACGGCTTCGGCATCGGTGACTTCGGCGGTGGCGATGATGGCCGGCATGTTCAGGTAGCTGAGCGCCGACGCCGCCGGGCCGATGCACACCGCCTCGTCGGCCAGCTTGACGTACTTGGCTTCGCGGTCGGCCTCGGAATACACGACCACGGCCTTGATGCCCATCTCGCGGCACGCACGCTGCACCCGCAGGGCAATCTCCCCACGATTGGCGATCAATATCTTCTTGAACATCGCCTGCGCGCGCTCAGCCGACCACGAACAGCGGCTGGCCGAACTCGACCGCCTGCCCGTTCTCGCACATCACGCGCAGCACCTTGCCGGCGCAATCGGACTCGATCTCGTTCATGATTTTCATCGCTTCGATGATGCAGACCGGCTGCCCTTCCTTGATGTCGTCGCCGACATCGGCCAGCGGGCTGGCCCCCGGGCTGCTGGCGCGGTAGAAGGTGCCCACCATCGGCGAGGTGATGATGCGGTCGGTGCTGGGCGCCGCCACCGGCGCGGGAGCCAGTTCTTCGGACGCAGCCGCTGCCGAGGCTGCAGCGGCCGAGCCGACCGCCGGTGCCAGCGGTGCGGCCAGCGGGGCCACACCGCCTTTGACGATGCGCACCTTGCCTTCGGCCTCGGTGATCTCGAGTTCGGAGATGTTCGAGTCCGACACCAGGTCGATCAATGTCTTCAGTTTTCGCAGGTCCATCGAGCGGATCCTTGGATGTGGGTCGTTGAGAGGAGCAGCGTCGGCGGCCAAGCCGGTGGCGGCGAAAAGTGCCGCTTCCGTCTGGCGCAGGCTGGGCGGGCTGCGGGTGATGCGCGCAGACTTCGACCCGGCTCGCCGCCGTTGCTCAAGCGGTCAGCGGTCGAGGCCGCAACGACAGCGCATGCCGCAAGGCTGCCCGGTAGCCATCGGCGCCCAGGCCGCAGATCACCCCCAGCGCCAGCTCGGACAGAAAGGAGTGGTGGCGAAAGGCTTCACGTGCGTGGATGTTCGACAGGTGAACCTCGATGAATGGCAGGCCGACGGCAGCCAACGCATCGCGCAGGGCCACGCTGGTGTGGGTCAGGCCACCCGGGTTGATGACAATGAAGCGGGTGCCATCGCGCCGCGCAAGGTGGATGCGGTCGATCAGCACCCCTTCGTGGTTGGTCTGCAGCGCTTGCAGACTATCGCCTTCATCGGCCGCGATTTGCGCCAGTTCAGCGTCGATCTGCGCCAGAGTTTGGTGGCCGTAGATGTGCGGCTCCCGTGTGCCGAGCAGATTTAGATTGGGGCCGTGTAGAACGAGAATGCTCATGTCGGGGGCCGCACCGATCGACCCGCGGGGGTGGGGCCGCGAACTCTACGCCAGTTTGACGACCGTTCGAAGCGGCTCGAGACCAACTGCCGGCTTTTCGCGCCAAGCACCTTGGTCGACCCTTCGCGCCCGCCCGCCATCGATGGCAAACGCAGCCATGCCCGTCCTCATGGCAGCGTCAGACCCGACGCGCCCATGCCGCCAATTCGTCGGAATGGGTTTCCCCCAATTTGCGCTGCACGATCTGCCCACCGCGGTCGAACAGCACGCTGAACGGCAACCCGCCGGTGGTGTTGCCGAGTTGGCGGCTGAGGTCGGTGCCCTCGAACCCCGCCAACCCGATCGGGTAGCTGACCGGCTGGCTCGCCAGGAATTTGCGCACCGGGGTCGGGCTGTCGATGGCCAGCCCCACCACGCGCAGACCCTGGGCGGCGTGGTCGCGCGCGAAGCGATCGAGTTCGGGCAGTTCCTTGATGCAGGGAGGGCACCAGGTGGCCCAGAAGTTCAGCAGCAGCGGGGCACCCTTGAACGATGCCAGCGCCAGCGTGCCGCCGTCAGGGGTGTCGAACCGGGCTCGCCACAGCCCGCCGCCGGAAGCGGACGCTTCCGCTTCCGCTGCATCGACGCCGGGGGCCACGTCTCGCTCGCGCCATTGCTGCCAGCCGACGCCGGCCAGCGCGGCCGCGGCTCCGGCACCCCCCAACAGCCAACGCCGGCGCTTCATGGCGCGGATGCAGCAGGTGCCGTGTCCGCGGGCGGTGTGGCCGGCTGCTGCGGCAATGCCAGCAGACGCTGGACACCGGCCAGGTCGCCGCGCCAGCTGTGGCCACGGGCATCGGGCTTCAGCGCCCCGCGCTGGTCGTCGTAGTCGTGCAGCAGCAGGTGCACGGTGACGGGTTCGCCCAACTCGCGGCTGGGCTCGGCCACCGTCAGTACATTCAACGGGTCGCGGCTGCCACTGCGGCCGGGGCGATCCACCGAGCCCACGTCGTAGTCGACCCCGGCATTGACAAGCGCGATCTCGGCCGCCTTGGGGTCATCGCAATACAGGTCGAGGTGCACGGCCGACAGGCGGGTGGCGGTGCCGCGCCAGGCCGCGCCCGACAGGTGCGGGCGGAACTCGGCCAGGCGCTGCATCCAGACCAGTGCTGCAAGGCGCAAAGCCCGCAACTCGATGGGTTGGGTGTCGGCGAAGAACAGCTCGATGTGCTCACGCACGGCGTCTTCGACCGCTTCGTTGGACGGCAGCTCGGGCCGGCCGCCAAACTCGCGGGCGGCCTTGCGTTTGGCGGCGCCGTATTCCATGCCCTCCTCGACCACCAGGGCGGCAGCGGTGTGGGCGATGGCATCGGTGGGGCTCATGAACGGCGCATTGTCGGCGGCGGGTCCAACCTCAAGGCAGCTCCACCGCCGGCATGCGGGCCGCGATGGTGCCCGCGCGGCCCGTGACATAGGCTGAAGCCGGCCGCTTCTCGAAGCGCTTGGGCGCCGGCAATATCACCGCCAGGCGCGCGGCCGGCTCGGTGCCAAGCCGCGCCGCATCGACCCGGAAATAGTGGCGCGCCGCGGCCTGCGCACCGAACAGGCCCTCGCCCCACTCGACGTTGTTGAGGTAGATCTCCAGGATCCGCTCCTTGCTCAGCAGCGTTTCCAGCATCAGCGTCAGCAGCAGTTCCTGGGTCTTGCGGAAGACGGTGCGTTCGCCAGACAGCAGCAGGTTCTTGGCCAGTTGCTGGCTGATGGTCGAGCCGCCAACGACCTTGGTGGCGGCGGCGGGAGCGCTGGACGTCGACTTGGCAGGCGCGGTGGCGGCACGGCGTTCGGCTCGTGCTTCAGCGCGCTGGTTCTTGTCCCAGGCGCCGCGAACGGCGTCCCAGTCGACCCCGCCATGCGATGCGAAACCAGCGTCTTCGCTGGCGATCACCGCCCGCTTCAGGTTGTCGGAGATGCGCTCGCTGGGCACCCACTGCTGGGCCCAGCCAGCCTGCCCGGGCTGGCGCAGCAACCGCCAGGCCTCGCTGCGCTGGAAGGCGGTCGATTGCGGGTCCACCACTGCCATCAACGCGATCCGCAACAAGAACACGAGTTGCAACGCCACGGCGCACAGCACCAGCAGTGCGAACAGCCGCCACAACTGCCGCAGCACGGGCCAGCGCGCGGGCGGGGTGGTGGTCATGCGAGCGCCTGCTGCCGTCCCAGGTGGTCGCGCAGCAGCGCCAGCACCGGTGCGGTCGGAGGTCGCACCCCGCGCCAGAGCGCGAACGATTCAGCGGCCTGCTCGACCAGCATCCCGAGGCCGTCGCGGCCCGTCGCGCCCCCTGCCCGCGCCCAGGCCAGGAACGGTGCGGCCGCGGCGCCATACATCAGGTCGACGGCCAGGGCGTGGTGCGCCAGAACCTCGGCCGGCACCGGCGACGCTGCGCCCTGCAGGCTGCTGGCGGTGGCATTGATGACCAGGTCGTAGGGGGCGACGGGGCGGTCGGACGGTTGCTCGAACGGCTGCTCGAACGGCTGCTCGAAGGGCCGCTCGATCGGCGCGGTGGCCAGCAGGGCGCCATGCGCGTCGGCCCAGGCGCGGTGCGAATCGGCCAGCGCCGCCGCGCGCGCGGCGCTGCGATTGGTCAGCACCAGCACCGCCGGCCGCGCCGCCAGCAGCGGCCCCAGCACCCCGGCCGCCGCGCCGCCGGCGCCGACCAGCAGCACCCGCAGTCCTTCGATGCGCACGCCCGCGCCGGACTCGATGTCGCGCACCAGGCCGATGCCGTCGGTGTTGTCGGCATGAACGACCGCGCTCGCGTCGATCCGCAGCGTATTGGCGGCCCCTGCCAGCGCCGCGCGATCGCTGCGCTGCGTGGCAGCCTGCAGGGCGTCGAATTTGAAGGGGAGCGTGACGTTGCACCCCCGCAGACCACGGTCGACGAGTGTGCGCAGCAGCAGCGCGAAGCCGTCTGCGGGGCAGGTCTCACGGCCATAGGTCAGCACTTGGCCGGTCAGCCGCGCAAACTCGGCATGGATCAGCGGCGACAGGCTGTGCACCACGGGATTCCCGATCACGAGGTAGGCGTCGGCTGCGGCGGTGGTCATCGCTGGATCAGGAATCAGGAATCAGGGCCGCGCGGTGAGCGAAGTCTCGAGCCCGTCTTCACGCGTGAAGCGAAAGCGCGATGTGACCACGATCTGGTCGGCCTTGGCGCGCATCCCGGGCGTGAACGGGCCGAACGGCGACGCCGCGCGCACGATCGCTACCGCCTGCATGTCGAGCCGGCGCGACACCGACGGCTTGACGATGTCGGCTTCGACCACGCGGCCGGCGGCGTCGACCGTCACGTTCATCGTCAGTTCGCCATACAGCTTGTGGCCATTCGCCTCGGGGAAGTTGCGAGTGCCGCGCTCCTCGATACGGCGCCGCAGCGTGTCGTAGTAGATCGCATAGACCTCTTCGCGGGTGGCCGGACTGATGTAGCGCTTCTTCGGTCGCGCGCTCTCATCGTTGATGCGCTTCTCGATCTCGGCCAGCAGTTGCAGCAACTGCCGCCGGCGCTCGTCGACCTCGCGCTGCGGCTCGGCGCCGTTCTCGCGCTGGGGGTCGGGCGGGGGCAGGGCAGCGACTTCGCGCCGGATCTGAGTCAAGAGCGCTTGCTGCTCCTGCTGCATGCGGTCGATGCTGCGGCGCGCGTCGTCGTCGGCATCGCCCAGCTGCACGGTCGGCGACGGTGGCAGCGGTGAAGTGGCGCGACCCGCATCGGCTTCGCCACCGCCGGCCAGATTGGCCTGCGCGATCGCCTGGGCTTTGGCGGGCGCTTCGTTGGATCGCGCATTCACCAAAATCACCTCCAGCGGCGTGTCGCGAAACGCGCGCTCGAAGCGGTCCGGGTCGACGAAGCGCACCGTCAGCGGCACCACGTGCGCAGTCACCGACACCAGCAGCGCCCATTGCAGCGTGGAAAGGTCGCGCCAGCGCATCGTCGATGGTGCCCGTGCGGCGGTTCGTGCCGGGTCGGTGCCGCGGTCAGCCGCCCGACGGCGGCACGGACACCGACACGGGCGCCGTGTCATCGGCGTCGATGGCCAGCTTGAGCGGGCCGCTGACCACGCCGTCGCTGCCGCCGTCGCCGTCATCGTCGTCACCGGCGTCGCCGCTGTTCTGACCCGTCTCGACGCGCGTGTCTTCGTTCGTGTCTGCGTTCGCATCCCCGCTCGTGCCAGCGGTCGTGCTGCCGGCCAGCGGTGTCGAGCTCTCGTCCAACCGCGCCAGCAGCGTCGCATGCAGGTCCAGCGTCAGCAGGTCGATGCCCATCACCCGCACCCGCACCCGGCTGCCGCGCAGCAGGCTTTCGGTGCCCGGCACGCGGAACACCAGCGGCAGCGTTTCGGCGCGCACCAGGCCTTCCTTCATGACTGCGGCATCGATCTCGGCGGAGCCGTTCTGCTGCAGGTGGCGCAGCGTCCAGTAGCGCTCGATTGCCTGCTGGAAGCCGTTGTAGGCCGCATGCGCGGTGTCGAAGGCCGAGATGATCGAGAACAGCGCTGCGTCCTTGGGCTTGAACGGCGCCACCAGAGCGGCGGTGCGGCCATGGCGGGCGCAGGCGATCAATTGCCACTGGTTGACCAGGTCCACATAGCGCCGCAGCGGCGACGTGGCCCACGCGTATTGCGCCACCCCCATGCCGGCGTGCGGGGCGGGCCTGACGCCCATCCGCACCTTGATGCCTGGCTGCAGGCTGGCCTGGCTGCGGTAGATCGCCGGCACGCCGTGGTCGGCAAGCCAGCCGCCCCAGGTGCTGTTGGCCAGGATCATCGCCTCAGACACGATCAGGTCCAGCGGCGCGCCGCGGCGGCGGATGTCGATCCGCACCGGTTCGTCGCCGGTCGGCTCGGTGCCGGCGGCTCCGGCATCACGGTCGAGCTTGAAACTGAAGTCGGGTCGGTTGAAGCTTTCGGGTTTTCCTCGCACCACCTCGCGCCGCGCCTTCAGGTGTTTCGCGAGCCTGAAGCCGAACGACAACTCCGCTGCGAACGGGAAGTCGGCCGCGGCCTTGCCGGTCAATGCCGCTTCGGTGACCGCGGCATCGAGCTGGTCGTGGCGCAGGTTGGCGCTGATCCGCACCCGCTCCAGTCGGGTCTCGCTGCCCCGCAGCTCCAGCGTGGCTTCGTCGAGCGTCACATAGAGGCTCAGCGCCGG